>JAJAYY010000270.1 GCA_026785965.1 Sphingomonas bacterium | reverse complement strand
CGCCGCCGAAGCCGGCGCGGCGTTGCTCTACTCGGGCCCGGCTGAAGCGCTGGGTTGAACCGTCATTGCGAGCGACGCGCGGAAATCAAGCCTCGCGCCGCTGGATGGCCGCGTCGCTACGCTCCTCGCAATGACGAAATGACTAAGCGAGCTCACCCGACAGCAAATGCGCCGGATCGATCCCGAGCTGGGTCATGCGCGCGGTAATCAGGGGCCATTCGAGCTTGATGAACTGATCGCGCTCGGTGCTGCGCAGGCGCGCGCCCGCACCCGGGGCGACGAACATGCCGACTCCGCGCTTGACGAGGATCAACCCGTCGTCCTGGAACCCTTGATAGGCCTTGGCCACAGTCAGCGGGTTGGCGCCTTCCTCGGCGGCGAGCGCGCGCACGGAGGGCAGGGGATCGCCGTCGGCGTAACGTCCGGCGAGGATCGCGTCGGCGATCACTTCGCGCAGGCGGACATAGACCGGTTTTTCATGGGGAGCTCGAAGCGTCATGCTGTCATAATACAGCAGCGCGCAAGGAAATCAAGCGGTTGGTGGCACCCAGCGGCGGGCGACGGTGGCCAGCGGCGCGCGCGGGCGCTCCTCCAGCTCGGAGCCGACAGTGCCGATGAAGATGAACCCGGCGATGCGCTCGCCGGGCGCGCAGAAAGCCGAGCGAACGCGTTCGGAATAAGCCGCCCAGCCGGTGATCCAGCCTCCGACATAACCGAGCCCATGCGCCGCCAGCAGCAGGTTCATCGCCGCTGCGCCGCACGACAATTGCTGCTCCCACAGCGGAATTTTGTGACCCTCAATCGGCGCCGCGACGAGCACCACCAGCGCCGGCGCCTGATGCGCGAATTCGAGCGCCTTGGCATAATGCGCGGGGAGCGCGGCGGGGTGGTGCTCGGGCAGGGCGCGGGCAAGCAGGTCGGCGAGCGCACCGCGCTGATCGCGGGCGACGGTGACGAAGCGCCACGGAAACAATTTGCCATGATCGGGGGTGCGCGCGGCGATCGTCAGGATGCGCTCGATTTCCGCCTCGCTCGGACCCGGCGCAACCATTTCGCGCGGGCGGCCCGAGCGGCGGGTTTCGAGCAAGGCGAGCAGCGAAGAGCGGTCGTTGAGCATGGCGAGATCGCCTTAGCCGCGTCGCCTCGCTGCAACAATCGGCTTCACATCAGCGATTTGGCCGTTAGGTTACGCCGCGATACGCCGTCAGAGCGTGCGAATTCTGGGAGTGATCAGTGACCGCATTAAAAAACATGTCCGCATGGAATGAGGGCGACTGGATCGCCGCCATTTCGCTGGTGGTGCTTGCTGCCTTCCTCGCCATCGGCGCATCGATTGCGATGAGCAAGAAGGAGGAGGCGTTCGGTCAGCCCAAGGGGCTGTACATGCTGTTCTTCGCCGAAATGTGGGAGCGTTTCTCATATTACGGCATGCGCGCACTGCTGATTTTCTATCTCACCCAGCATTGGCTGTTCAATGACAGCAAATCGAACCTCATTTACGGCGCCTACACGTCGCTGGTCTACATCACCCCGGTGCTCGGCGGCTATCTAGCCGATCGTTATCTGGGGCAGCGCAAGGCGGTGCTGTTCGGCGGAATCCTGCTGGCGATCGGCCATGCGACGATGGCGGTCGAAGGCGTCGGCGGACAAGATGATCCGACGATCAACGTGTTCTGGGCGGCGCTCGCCTTCATCATCGTCGGCTCGGGCTTCCTCAAGGCCAATATTTCGGTGATGGTTGGACAGCTCTACAAGCTGACCGATGTCCGCCGCGACGGCGCCTACACCATCTTCTACATGGGGATTAACGTCGGCGCCGCATTGGGCACGATCCTGGTCGGCTACCTCGGCCAGACGATCGGCTGGGGCTATGGCTTCGGGCTCGCCGGCATCGGCATGATCGCCGGCCTGATCGTGTTCGTGCTCGGCAAGGGCTCGCTGCTCGGCCGGGGCGAGCCGCCCAAGCCGCTGACGAAGAATACCGAGATGACGCTGTACGCGGTCGGCGTCGGCGCGGTCGCGGTGATCTGGGCGCTGGTCCAGTATCAAAGCGTGATCCAGAATCTGCTGATCGTGTCGGGCCTCGGCCTGCTCGGTTATGTCATTTACGAAGCCTTCAAGCTGGACAAACATGCCCGCGACCGGATCTTCGCGATCCTGTTCCTGATCGCGCTCAACCCGTTGTTCTGGGGATTGTTCGAGCAGGCCGGCGGCAGCTTCAACCTCTACACCGACCGCTATGTCGACATCGGCGGCGTTCCGGCGTCGTTGTTCCAGTCGATCAACCCGATCTACATCATCCTGCTCGCGCCGTTGTTCGCCGGCCTTTGGGTGATGCTCGGCAAACGCGGACTCGAGCCGTCGGCACCGGCCAAGTTCGGGCTCGCCCTGGCTCAGGTTGGCCTCGGTTTCCTGGTGTTCGTGTGGGGTGCACAGTCGGTCGGGCCTGCGGCGATGACGCCCGTCATCTTCGTGTTCCTGCTTTACCTGCTGCACACCACCGGCGAGTTGTGCCTGTCGCCTGTCGGCCTCAGCGCGATGAACCGGCTGGCGCCGAAGTTCATGGCGTCGCTGATCATGGGCGCGTGGTTCTACATGACCGCGGTCGGCAATTTCGTCGCCGGCAAGATCGGCGAAGCAACCGGCGGCGAGAGCGGCGAGATGAGCAAGGAAGGCACGCTCGCCATTTACGAAAAGATCGGCTGGATCACGATCGGCGTGTCGGTCGCGGTGCTGCTGGTGTCGCCGTTCATCAAGAAACTGATGCACCTCAACACGCTTGAGGATGACCGCGATCTGGCTGGACAAAGTGAGCTCGGCGAACCCGCCGCGGCGGGGACGCGGCTTGACGGCGAGACCAAGGCCTGATGCCGGGCGACGCGGCGAGGATCGTCATAACGGCGCCCCTCGCCGCCGTCGCTGGCGGTGCCGGACGGCGGTCCTAGGATGAGCGCGGTCGGCTTGCTGGCGCTCGCCGCAGCTGCCTTTGTCGCGACGCATTTCCTGCTCTCGCACCCTCTGCGCGCGGGGCTGGTCGCGAGCTTGGGCGAGCGCATTTTTGCACTGCTTTATTCGCTGGTCGCCTTTGCCACGCTCTACGCGATGGTGCGCACTTATGGTCCCGCGACCGAGCAAGCGCCGGCGCCGCTGTGGCAGGCGGGCGAGGCCGGATGGATCGTCGCGACGCTGCTGATGTGGTTGGGGTCGGTGCTGTTCGCGGGGTCGCTGCGCCGCAATCCGGCCTTCCCGACCGGGGGCAAGCTGGTCACGCGGATCGGTGCGGCGCGCGGCGTGTTTGCGATCACGCGCCACCCGATGATGTGGGGCTTTGCGAGCTGGGCGCTGGTCCATGCGATCGTCAATCCGACCCTGGCGTCGCTGATCGTCAGTGCGGCAATCGCGATCCTCGCGTTGGGCGGCGCGGCGGGGCAGGATATCAAGAAGCGCAAGTTGGTAGGGGCGGCGTGGCGCGAGTGGGAAGCGCGCACCAGCTTTGTCCCGTTCGGGCGCGGTTTTGCCCTGCCCGACGGCTTCGCGCTGGTCGGCGGCACCGTGCTGTGGCTGGCAGCGACTTTTGCCCATGGCGCGTTTGGCTATCAACCGGCGGGGATGTGGCACTGGTTCGCTTAACCCTTCGGCGCTAGACCGGCCGCCATGGGACGTAAATTTTTCGGCACGGACGGGATTCGCGGGCGCACCAACGTCGCGCCAATGACTCCTGAAGTCGCGCTTCGCGTCGGGCAGGCGGCGGGAACGCATTTCCTGCGCGGCGACCACCGCCATCGGGTCGTGATCGGCAAGGACACGCGCCTGTCGGGATATATGATGGAATCGGCGATGGTCGCGGGGTTCACCTCGGTCGGGATGGACGTCGTCCTGCTCGGCCCGCTGCCGACCCCGGCGATCGCGATGCTGACCCGCGAATTGCGCGCCGACCTTGGAGTGATGATCTCGGCCAGCCACAATCCTTACGAAGACAATGGCATCAAGCTGTTCGGCCCCGATGGCTATAAATTGTCCGATGCCGCCGAGTTGGCGATCGAGGCGCTGCTCGACGGCAAGCCGGGGTTGGTCGATGCGACGATGATCGGCCGGGCCAAGCGGATCGAAGATGCGCGCGGGCGCTACATCCACTTCGCCAAGGGCACGCTGCCGCACGACGTGCGCCTCGACGGACTCAAGATCGTGCTCGATTGCGCCCATGGCGCGGCTTACCAGGTTGCCCCCGCGGCGCTGTGGGAATTGGGCGCCGAAGTGATCGCCATCGGCACCAAGCCCGACGGCACCAACATCAATCACGGCTGCGGATCGACCGCGCCGAGCGCGCTGCAGGAAACGGTCGTCGCCTCGGGGGCGGCGATCGGCCTCGCGCTCGATGGCGACGCCGACCGGCTGGTGGTGGTCGATGAGGCCGGGCGGCTGGTCGACGGCGCCCAGTTGATGGCGCTGCTCGCGCTGACCCAAGCGCGTCGCGGGACGCTCAAGGGCGGGGCGGTGGTGGCGACGGTGATGTCCACCCTCGGGCTCGAGCGGAAGCTCGCCGAAGAGGACATCGGGCTCCATCGCACCGCGGTCGGCGATCGCTATGTGCTCGAGGCGATGCGCAAGCTTGGCTGCAACGTCGGCGGCGAGCAGTCGGGGCATATCATATTGACCGACCATGCGACCACCGGCGACGGGCTGGTCGCGGGGCTGCAGATCCTCGCCGCTTTGGTCGAAACCGGGCGCCCGGCGAGCGAATTGCTCCACGTGTTCGATCCGGTCCCGCAATTGCTCAAGAACGTCCGCTTCGCCGGGGGCAAGCCGCTCGACACCGCACCAGTCAAGGCAGCGATCGCCGAAGCCGAAGCCGAGCTCGACGGGCGCGGCCGGCTGGTGATCCGCAAGTCGGGGACCGAGCCGCTGATTCGCGTCATGGCCGAGGGCGACGATCCCAAATTGGTCAAGCGGCTGGTCGACCAGATTTGCGCCACCGTCGCCGAGGTCGCGGGCTGATGCTCGATATGCGCCCAGATTGCGAGCGTTGCGGTGCCGACTTGCCGGCGCATGCCCCCGGGGCGTTCATCTGCTCATTTGAGTGCAGCTTCTGCGCGCCATGCGCCGAGGCGCTCGACGAGCGTTGCCCCAATTGCGGCGGCGATCTGACCGACCGGCCGACGCGCTCCAAGGCACAGCTGATCGCTTACCCCGCCTCGACGACGCGAAAGCACAAGCCGTGACGACCCCGCGAATCCTCGTCATCGCCGGCTCGGACTCGGGCGGCGGTGCGGGCATTCAGGCCGACATCAAGACCATCACCATGCTCGGCGGGCATGCGATGACCGCGATCACCGCAGTGACGGCGCAGAATACGCTTGGCGTCAGCGCGGTCCACGCGGTGCCGACCGAGACCGTGCTCGCGCAGATCGACGCAGTGATCGACGATATCGGGGTCGACGCGGTCAAATTGGGGATGATCGGGTCTCCCTTCACCGCGCTGCACATCGCCGCGCGGCTAGAGCGGCTCGAAGGCGTGCCGATCGTGTTCGACCCGGTAATGGTCGCGACCAGCGGCGCGATGCTGGCCGACGACCCGACCATCGCCGCGTTCGGCAAGCTGATGGATGTGGCGCAACAGGTCACCCCCAACCTGCCCGAACTGCGCCGCCTGACGAGCGAGGAAGATGAGGTCGCGGGCGCGCTCCAGCTGGTCTCGAAGCATCGCTGCGCGGTGCTGATCAAGGGCGGGCATGAAGAAGGCGACGCGCTCGCCGATGCGCTGATCGAAGAAGATAATATGACCAGCTGGCAAGGCCAGCGGATCGACACGGCGAGCACCCACGGCACCGGCTGCACGCTGGCCAGCGCGATCGCTTTCTACCTTGGCAGCGGGCTTGGCCTGAGCGACGCGGTCGAGCGCGCCCGGCTGTTCGTCCGCATCGCCCTGCACGAAGCGCCGGGGCTGGGGCAGGGGCACGGCCCGCTCGGGCAGCAGCGCGTGCGGCTCGACACTGGCATCGGGCTGAGGCTCAACCAGGTGACGGTAACCGGCACCGACTATGACAAGATGGTCACTTTCTATCGCGCGCTCGGATTGAAGCAGATCGTCGACAGCCGCGAGAATGGGTATGCGCGGTTCGAGAGCGATGGGGGGACGACCTTCTCGATCCAGGTCGACGCGGACGAGACGGTCAGCGAGACCACCGCAATCTATTTCGAATGCGATGACCTCGACGCGCGGGTCGAGCGGCTGGCGCGGTCGGGGATTCCGTTCGAGCATGGCCCGCGCAACCAGCCGTGGATGTGGCGCGAAGCGCGGCTGCGCGACCCCTCGGGCAATACCATCTTCCTCTACCGTGCCGGCGAAGCCCGCCGCTTCCCGCCGTGGCGGATGACCGAGCCATGATCGCGGGAGTTGATGAAGCGGGGCGCGGGCCACTCGCGGGGCCGGTGGTGGCGGCGGCGGTGATCCTGTGCGGCAAGCAAATCCGCGGGCTGGCCGACAGCAAGCTGCTGAGCGCCGCCGAGCGTGCCACATTGGCGAAACGCATCATCGAGCGCTGCCACGTCGGGGTCGGCCTCGCCAGCGTCGAGGAGATCGATGCGATCAACATCTTCCACGCGACGATGCTGGCGATGACCCGCGCGGTCGCGGCGCTGTGCGAAGTGATTGGCTGCGATCCGCTCGAAATCCTGATTGATGGCAATCTCACGCCGCGTGGGCGGCAAGAGGCGTGGCACTGGCCAGCGCGCGCAATTGTCGGCGGCGATGCCAAGGTGCGCTGCATTTCGGCGGCGTCGATCGTCGCCAAGCAGCATCGCGATGCGCTCATGATCGACGAGCATCAGCGCCTGCCGCACTACGGTTTCGCGCGCCACAAGGGCTATGGCACGCCCGAGCATCTCGCCGCGCTGCGCACCCATGGGCCAAGCCCGCTCCACCGCCAGAGCTTCGCCCCGGTGGCCCAATGCCAGCTTTTCCCGCGGCCGAGTCTTTCGAGTCACACCACTAGGGGTTGAGTCGCTTCTGCCAGCCGGGACTCAACATGTTGTGGTCCACACCTAAGCGGATTCCTTTTGTTCTCACCACCGCGAGACGTCCCGGCGCCGCCCGTGACTTGACCGCGACTCGCCCGTGACTCACGTGGGAAGCAAGTGAGGGGGCTGCGCGGATGAACATGATCGTTCCGGTGACGGAGAATGTCGGGCGTGCGCGCCCGCGTACTAGTCCGAAGAAAATGCGCGAGCTTCCGCTCGACACGATCATCGAGGGCGACTGCATCGCCGCGATGGCGCGGCTGCCCGACAAATCGGTCGACATGATCTTCGCCGATCCGCCCTACAATTTGCAGCTCCAGGGTGATCTGTTCCGGCCCGAGGGCGGGCGGGTCGACGCGGTCGACGATGATTGGGACAAGTTCGACAGCCTCGCCGTCTATGACGATTTCACCCGCGACTGGCTCGCCGAGGCGCGGCGTATCTTGAAGGACGATGGCACGATCTGGGTGATCGGCAGCTATCACAACATCTTCCGCGTCGGGTCGTTGCTCCAGGACGCCGACTTCTGGATCTTGAACGACATCGTGTGGCGCAAGTCGAACCCGATGCCAAATTTCCGCGGCACGCGCTTTACCAACGCGCATGAAACGTTGATCTGGTGCGCCAAGGACGGGAAGGCGAAATACACCTTCAATTACCATGCGATGAAGGCACTCAACGACGATTTGCAGATGCGCAGCGACTGGGTGCTGCCGATCTGCGGCGGCGGCGAGCGCGTCAAAGACGCGGCGGGCGACAAGGCGCATCCGACCCAGAAGCCCGAAAGCCTGCTCTACCGCATCCTGCTTGCCTGCACCAAGCCCGGCGATGTGGTGCTCGACCCGTTCTTCGGCACCGGCACGACTGGCGCGGTGGCGCGGCGGCTGGGGCGCAAATGGATCGGGATCGAGCGCGAGGAAAAATACGTGAAGGTCGCGCGGGCGCGGATCGACGGGGTGCTGCCGCTCGATGAAAGCGCAATGACGGTGATGGCCGACAAGCGCTCGGCGCCGCGGGTCGCGTTCGGGCTGCTGGTCGAAAGCGGGATGGTCCCGGCCGGAACGATGCTGACCGACGCCAAGCGCCGCTGGCAGGCGCATGTCCGCGCCGACGGCTCGATCGAGTGCGACGGCAAGTTGGGATCGATCCACAAGGTCGGCGCGGGACTGCAGGGCGCGCCGAGCTGCAACGGGTGGACCTTCTGGCATGTCGACGACATCGGGCAGCTCGACCCGATCGACAGCTTGCGCCAGAAGCATCTCGCTTCGCATCAGGCGTGATGCGCACGCTCCTCCGCCCGACCGGGTTTGTCGATTCGCCATTCAGTCACGACGGCAAGGTCGCGCGCCTCGCCGGCGGGCTCAACTGGTTCGCCCAGGCCGAGCTGATCCATGGCGATGGTCGCCGCGAGCTGGTTGCGGTCGAGGGAATCGAAGCCCGCTTCGACGAAGCAATGGCGAGCGACTGGACGAGGCTCACCAGCGCGCGCGCGCCGCTCACGATGGGCGCGCGGACGATCCGCCTCGATCAGCCGCAGGTGATGGGGATCATCAACGTCACCCCCGACAGCTTCTCCGACGGCGGTGCCTTTGCCGACGCCCGCGCCGCCGCCGAAGCCGGAGCGGCGATGGCGCAGGCGGGCGCGGCGATCATCGACGTTGGCGGCGAATCAACCCGGCCCGGGGCGGCGGCGGTGTGGGAAGGCGACGAGATCGAGCGCGTCCTGCCCGTGGTCCAGCAGCTCGCCGCGGGCGGCGCGGCGGTGTCGATCGACACGCGCAAATCGGGGGTGATGAGCGCCGCGATCGCGGCTGGCGCGGGGCTGGTCAACGACGTTTCGGCGCTGAGCTGGGATCCGCACTCGGCGGCGGCGGTCTCAGCGGCGGGAGTGCCGGTGGTGCTGATGCATCACCAGGGCGACCCCGCGACGATGCAGGACGCGCCGCATTATGGCGATGTGTTGGTCGAGGTGTTCGGTTGGCTGGAGGAGCGCATCGCGGCGGCCGAAGCGGCGGGGATTCCGCGTGCGCGCATCCTCGTCGATCCGGGGATCGGGTTCGGCAAGACGGTCGCGCATAACCTTGAACTGTTCAACGGGCTGGCGCTGTTTCACGGGCTTGGCTGTGGGCTGGTGGTCGGGGCGAGCCGCAAGCGGATGATCGGCGCGCTGTCGGGCGAGGCCCCTGCCGATCAACGCCTCGCGGGGAGCCTCGCGCTGGCGCTGAAAGCGCTCGACCAGGGGGCGCAGATCGTCCGCGTCCACGACGTCCCCGAGACGGTGCAGGCGATCAAGGTGTGGCGCGGACTGCGCGATCAGGCGCTGACCCCGCGCCTGGTTTGAACGCCACGATCATCGGGCCGAGCTCGACGAAATCGTCCATCCGTCCATTGGCGGGGTCCCACAACGAGCTCACTGAACCGTCGAAGTAAAGCGCGTCGCGCACCTTGAGTCGGTCGCGGTAGAAGCGGGCGAGCTTGCCGAATGACACCGCCTCGACGCTGATCACGAACAGCGGCGCGCCATCGGGGCCGATCCCGACGCCATTGCGGACGTAACGCGACTCGCCGTCGCGATCGAATTTGGGGTGGAGCTTGCCATCGACGACCAGCATCGGACCTGATTGGGTGGCGAAGGCAATCTCTGGCGTCGGGACATAATCCGCGCTCGTCATCACCGCGCCGCGGCCATTCTCGCGCACTACGAACACACCGTTGGGCAGCAAGTGAAAATTGCCGCCGCCCTTGCGCCGGTTGATCTTGTGGACCTCGCGCCCGTCCTCGACCATCAGCCCGATCGGCTTGCCCGCCTCGTCGAACATTCCCGCATTCATCGCGAAAGCGACGGTTTCGGCGCGCGACCCGAGCGCCGCCTGGAGGGCCACGAACGACCGCTGACCCGAGCGGACTTCGACCGCAGCGTGCGGCGCCGAACAGACGGTGAAACTGCTCTGCTCAAAGCGCTCTTCATGACAGGAAGAAACAACGCTTGGCGGTGGCGGAGCCGCTGGCGTACAGGCAGCAAGCACAAGCAAAGGGAACGCGCCTCGCATCGCGCGACCGTGGCGAGATCAGGCGGCGGTGTCGATCCCGAGCTCGCCCAATTTGCGGTACAGCGTCGAGCGGCCGATGCCGAGGCGGCGCGCGACTTCGGTCATGCGACCGCGATAATGGCCAATCGCGAGGCGGATGATGTCGGCCTCAATCTCCTCAAGGCAGCGCATGTGGCCATCCTGGCGGTACAGAGTGACTTGCGGTGCGCCCGACATCGCCGCTTCGGTTGAGGTCTTGCCAATATCGGGAGCGACGTCGCTGCGCCGCCCGGTAAAGCGCGACTGGATCGCGATGTGGGGAAAATCGTCGGCGGTCAGCGCGCGGCCCTCGGCCTGGAGCGCGGCGCGGAACAGCACCCCGGCGAGCTGGCGGACATTGCCCGGCCAGCCGTAGCGCATCAGCACCGCGAGCGCGTCATTGCCGATCGACAGCGAGCGCATTCCGGGTTCGCCAGCGAGCCGCCCGAGCAAGTGGCGGGCAAGCGCGGGAATATCGCCGCTGCGCTCGCGCAGGGCGGGCA
The DNA here is from genome assembly GCA_026785965.1 of Sphingomonas bacterium. Classification (GTDB taxonomy): domain Bacteria; phylum Pseudomonadota; class Alphaproteobacteria; order Sphingomonadales; family Sphingomonadaceae; genus Sphingomicrobium. The sequence goes on along the minus strand of JAJAYY010000270.1, from coordinate 447 downwards.
AAGTGACCGTGGTCGCGGTCAGCCGCTCGGCGAGGTCCGTATCGAACTTGTCGTCGAACGCGCGGCTCGCCGTGGCGATGATTCGCACGTCGACCGAATTGGAGCCATTGCAGCCGACCGGGCGCACTTCACCCGTGGCGAGCACCCGCGCCAGCAAGCGCTGGGTCTCGATCGGCAGCGCGCCGACCTCGTCGAGCAACAAGGTCCCGCCATTGGCCTCGACCAATCGCCCGATCTTTTCGCTGAATGCGCCGGGGAAGGCGCCGGGAACATGGCCGAACAATTCGCTGTCGATAATGTTGGCGGCGACCGCCTTGCAGTCGAGTTCGACCAGCGGGCCGCGCGCGCGCAGGCTCGAGCCGTGGATCGCGCGGGAAAAGGTTTCCTTGCCGCTCCCGGCCTCACCGAGGATCAGGATTGGCAGGCGATTGCGCGCCGCCTTGGCGG
>JAJAYY010000269.1 GCA_026785965.1 Sphingomonas bacterium | reverse complement strand
GGGGGCCGCGGGGGGGCTTTTGGGGCGCCGGCGCGGGGCGGTCACCATGACCCTCGGTCACCGTGGCGCCGCGCGGGCGGCGATGCTCGGCGAGCCGCTCGGCGAAGCTCTGGCCACTGCGCGGGTCGCGCCGGACTTGGTTCTGGCGCGCTTGGTCACGCTGTCCAATGCCCGCGCGGCGCGCCTCGACCGGCGATGCGGCGTCCTGGTCGTTGCGCTGGGCGTGCACGCGCTGCGACCAGCCGCCTTGCTCCCGCGCCGCATCTGTCGGCGCCGACATGGCCCGCTCGGGACGCTCGGCGCGGACCCGCTCGACCTGCTCGATTCGAGCGGCGCGTTCAGGCCGTTCGACACGTTCTGCGCGCTCGGCACGCGCCGGGCGGCCGCCGTCATCGTCGGACGACGCCGATTGGCTATCCTGGCTGCGTTGCCAGCGCCCCTTGGCTTGGTCCTGGGCCATCGCCGGCATCGCCACCGCGCTGGCCAGCAAGGCCGTCAAAATAATCTTACGCATCTCACACTCCAGACGAAAAGGGTCGCCGTTGAAGCGCGATATTTGGCCTTCGATGATGAGCGGAGGCTGAATGAATTAACGCGGCGCTAATGCGATCGGCGGCGCGTTCGTTCGGCCTTCTGCCACGGCGCGCGCGACCGCCTTGAGGATGCGCGGCCCGGCGCCGCACCGGCACAGATGGGGGAGCGCGTCGAGGTCCGCAAGCGACGGGCTCGGGGTGCTGCGCAGCAGCGCGCTCAACGCCATGATGAACCCCGGGTCGCAGCGCCCGCACTGGGTCACTTGCTCGGCCTCCCACGCGCGCTGGACGGGATGCAGGCGTCCGCCGGCAAGCCCCTCGATCGTCACCACATCGGCGCCTTCAAGCGCGGCGATGGCGACCTGGCAACTGAGCGTCGCGTGGCCGTCGACGATCACCGTGCAACTGCCGCAATCGCCGCTGTCGCAACCGTATTTGGTCCCGGTCAAATTCGACGCGTCGCGCAGCGCCCACAGCAACGGCGTATCCTTGTCCAGCCGATAGCGGATCGGCTCACCGTTGACGGTCATGCTGGTCACGCTCCAGCCATAACCACGCGCCTCGCCGCTTGCAAAGCGCCCGCCCTCCGCCATGATCGCCGCGATGAGCCTATTGCACACCACAGTCGGCACGATCGGCGTGGCCAGCGCGGGCTGGGACCATGCCGCAACTCCGATCCTGTTCCTGCACGGGGTTGGATCGACCAAGGAGGTGTGGCGCCCGCAGCTCGCGCATTTCGGTGCCCACCGCCCGGCCTACGCGATCGATTATCCGGGTTATGGCGAAAGCGAATTTCGCGCGGCCGCGACGCTCGACGATTTTGCCGACGCGGCGCTGGCGGCGCTCGATGCGCTCGGGATCGAGCAAGCACATATCTGCGGTCTTTCGCTCGGCGGAGTCGTCGCCATCGCGCTCCACCACCGCGCTGCGGCGCGCTGCGCGTCGCTGATCCTCGCCGACACCTTCGCGGCTCATCCCGATGGACCGGGAATTTTCCAACGCTCGATCGACGCCAGCCGCACCATGACCATGGCTGACCTCGCCGCGGCGCGGGCGCCACTCCTGCTCGGATCCGCCGCCACCGATGGAATGCGCGCGGTCGTCATCCAGACGATGGCTTCAATCAACCCTGACGCGTTTCGACTTGGCGCGGCGGCGGTGTGGCTGGCCGATCAGCGGGGCCGCGCGGCCGCGATCAACGTCCCGACGCTGGTGCTGGTCGGTGAAGAGGATCGAATTACCCCGCCCGCTTTGTCGGCCGAATTGGCGGCGATGATCGTGGGCGCGCAGTTGGAGACGATCGCCAAGGCAGGCCATCTCATCAACCTTGAGAAGCCCGATGAGTATAATCGTCTGGTGGACCGGTTCCTGTCCGAAATGCCTGCAACTATCGAAGGTTAGCGCGGCTTTAACCTTATGCTTTAGCGTGGCTTTTCTCTTGCCGGGGGCAAAGCGTGTGGATGGAACATGTTTTCCGCCCCCGCTATGCGCTCGGCCTGCTTGCCGGCTTGACGATCGCGTCCGCCGCGATGCCGGCCCAGGCTCAGTCGCTCAACCCGTCGAGCGCGGCCGGACTGAGCAAGGCCGAGGCCATTTTGGGGGGCACGTCTAGTCTCGCCGCAATCCTCGCCGCGCAAGCCAACGGGTCGACTGCGATCCCCGCCGCGGATCTGGTTCAACCGGGGCTCTACCCGCGTCCGCGCGCGCCGCTGTTCGGCATAGCGCCGGACGAGCAGCCCGATTTATACGCTTCGCCTGATCGTCCCGACGTGTTCAACAGCGTCGCGCTGCGGATCAACCAAAGCCCGCTCGACGATCGCTGGCGCAAGGTCGGATTGAGCGGGGTCCACGGCGCCGATGCCCGCTTCGCGGCTGCGCTTCGCGGCCAGCATGAGCAGGCCCGCATCGAAGCCGTCAACGAATACGTCAACGCGCGCATCTCGTTCGTCGACGACATTCGCCAATATGGAGTGGCCGATCGCTGGACGGCGGCGGCGGACACGCTGGCGCGCGGACGCGGCGATTGCGAGGATTATGCGCTCGCCAAGATGGCGATGCTTCGCAAAGCCGGCTTCGCCGAGAAGGATTTGTATCTGGTGGTGTTGAAGGACCTCGTCCGGCGCGCCGATCATGCCGTCCTCGTGGTGCGATCGGCGGGCCGCTTCATGGTGCTCGACAATAGCACCAATCGCCTGGTCGATAGCGCCGAGGTCCGCGACTATCGCCCGATCCTCACCTTCACCGCCGGCCAGCGCTTCACGCATGGCTATCGGCGCAACGCGGTCACTGCGCCGATGCTGCTTGCCGCCGCCGAGCAGCAAGCCCAGCCTACGCTGTTCGCCATTGCCCCGGCAAGTGGCTTGCCAACCTCTTCGTTTGCCTCGCGCTGAGGTCTAGCGTTCGCGCAGCGCGTCGCTGCGCGCCTTCATCACTGGCTTTAGCAAATAGCTCAGCACGCTTTTGCGCCCGGTGATGATCTGCGTGTCGGTCATCATCCCTGGGGTGATCGGCAGGCGTCGACCCTGCGATGCGAGATAAGCGCGGGTGGTTTCGACGATGACGTTGAAAAAGGCCTCGCGCGTGGTCTCGTCATAAATGCTGTCGGCCGACACCTGGACGACGCGGCCCTCGAGCCCGCCATATGTCGAAAAGTCATACGCCGTGACCTTGACCAGCGCCTTGTCGCCGACCTTGATGAAGGCAATATCGCTCGGTTTGACGCGCGTCTCGACAAGCAATTTGTCGCCCATCGGGACGACTTCCATCACTTTCTGGCCGGCCTGGACAAAGCCACCGATGGTCGTCACTTGAACGTCATTGACGACCCCGTCGGTTGGTGAGCGAAGCTCGCTCTTGTCGACCCGGCCGCGCGCGCCGCGCAAGGATTCCTCGTTGACCGCTATCTTGGCGTTGATCTGGCTGCGCTCGTTGAGTGCTTCCTGCCTGAAGCTGAACTGCGCCTCGTTCGCCTGGCTCAGCGCTTCGCTGATCGCAGCATTGGCGCGTCCGGCCTGCTCGCGCGCTGCGGCGATGCGCCCTTGAAGATCGATCACCTCGCGTCGCGCACTGAGCAATTCGGTCTGGGGCACGATGCTCTTTGCCGCCAGCGGCTCGAGCATCCCTACCTGTTTTTGGGCCAGCGCGAGGCTGCCCTGAAGGCTGTAGATAGTGGCGTTGGCCTCCGCGGCTTCGCGGCGACGCTGTTCGGCTGAAGAGCGCAAAGCGCTGACCCGGCTGCCAAGCGCCTGACGGCGAACCGCACTCAGCGCCGCTTCGTCGGCGCCAACCGACGCTCCAGGGCCCATCCCCTCGCCCTGAAGGCGCGCCGCGCGCTCGGTCAGCGACTTGGTCTCGGCTTCGATCTGGCCGAGCGCCGAAGTCGACTGAGTGTCGTCAAGGCGCGCCAGCAATTGCCCGCGACGCACCCGCTGGCCCGATCGAACGAGCAATTCGCTGACCGTGGCCGGCTCGGTCGCCTGAATCAGTTGGACCTTGCTGGTCGGGATGACCTTGCCTTGACCCGCGGTGACTTCGTCGACCTGCGCGAGCATCGCCCACAGGATGAACAAGGCAAAGCCGACCGAGACGCTGACGATAATCAGCTTCGGCCCGGTCATGGGCTGGCGTCGCCGTTTGGGCGGCGATGCGCTCGACAGAAATGGGATCGAAGCCATGGCGAATGGGCCCTTTGAACCTAGCGCGACGCGAGCGTTGCAGCGGGGCTGCTCGGCTCGGCTGCTGCGGGGGAAGTCGGCGAAATGAGCTGCTGGTCGGCCACCGCCTTGGTTGCCGATTCGGTTTCATTCGGACCGGGAATATTGAGCGGCCAGCCTTTGCTCGTGTCGAGCAGGCCGCCAACGTCATTCGGCGCCCGCGCGACCGGGGGGCCGGCCACCATCGGGTTATTGCTGGCCAGCGGATCACCCGGCGTCGCAGCAAGGATCGAGCGCAGCGACGGGCGCATCGCGGCGGGATCGTTCGGTTCACCGATATAGCGCCCGGTGAATGCCGCCGGCAGGCCCCATGAGCCGGGCCAGCGATAGAAGATATGCGCGCCCAATTTGGCGACCTTGGCGAGCATCGGCGCCCAGCGCGGGGCGACGTAATCGGCATGATAATGGGTCGCCGACCCGACCGACATTTCGACATAGCCGGCCAGCGCTGCCGCGGCGATGTCACGCGCCTGGCGCCACACTTCAATCGAAGGCTGGCGATAAAGCGATCCATCGCACACGAAGCTGAACTGGCACACCGGGGTGGAATTGCGCTGGTAGACCACGCCGCACACCGATTTCGGATAAGCTGGATGCCGCATCCGGTTGAGCACCACCTGCGCTACCGCGCGGCGACCCGCAAGCGGCTCGAACGCGGCCTCATAATAAACTGCCTGGGTCAGGCACAGCAAAGCGCGGCGATGATCGAGGCCGTCGCTTAGCTCGAACGGTCGCGCCCCGCGCACCGGAGCGACATCGAACGGCATCGAGGCGTTGATCAGCTTGGCCTCATCACCGACGGCCTTGACCGCCTCGGCAGCCGATCCGCTGGTGGCATTGATCAGTGCCGTCGCTCGCGCGGGCGCGATCAGCATCGTCGCCGATCCGACCTGCGCTTCGGCGCGGCGTCCTTGCACCAGCGCGAAGGCGGCGATCAGAACCAAAGCGAGCCCGGCCAGCGCCCACACCCAGCGATTGCCTGAAATATTTGCGCGAAGCGTGGCGGCGGTCATTGCGCGCCCTCCTTCTTGGCCGCGGCAGAGAGGCGACCAAGCACCTCGTCGCGCGGACCATCGGCGAGGATTCGCCCGGCATCGATGACGATCAAACGATCGCAGATCGACAGCATGTTGTGGCGATGGGTCGAGACCAGCAGCGTCTGATCGGGGGCCAGCGCCGTCTTCAGATGGTCGATGAAATAGAGCTCGGTCTGCGTGTCCATCGCGCCGGTCGGCTCATCGAGGAACAACAGCTTCGACGGAGTAACCAGCGCTCGCGCCATGACGAGAAGCGACCGCTGCCCGCCCGACAGGCGCGATCCGCGCTCGCCGACCGGCAAGTCGAATCCTGCCGCGTCGCGCGACAGGAAGATGTCAGCGCCCGATCGCACCACCGCATCGATCAATTGCTGATCGTCGGCGCGCGCGGCGCCGAGCATCAGATTGTCGCGCACCGTTCCCGAAAACAGCTCGGCGTCCTGCCCCACAAACCGGAACGCATCGCGCAACTGGTGGGGATGGAATTGGCGGCTGTCGGTGCCGTCGATGGTCATTACGCCATCGGTTGGAGCGTAAAGCCCGCACATCATCCGCCCAAGCGTCGATTTGCCCGACGCGACCCGACCGATGATCCCGATGCGTTCGCCGGGCTCAATCTTGAGATCAAGCTCGGACAGGCTGTCTCGCGTGGCGCCAGGATAGCGGAAACTGACCTTGCTCAATTCGACATTCCCGCCGCGCACTTCAGGAACGATGCTGCGCGCAGCGAGGTATCGCTCGTCGGGCGCATCCATCATGTTCTGCAGCGAATCGAGTGTCGTCATCGCCTGCTTGGCACGGGTGATGACGAAGGCGAATTGGCCCACTGGCGCCATTGCTCGACCAGCGAGCATCACGATCGCGATAATCGCGCCCATCGTGATCCTGCCGTCATTGAACAGGTAAAATCCACCAATCACCAGGCCGACGCTCATCAGCTGTTGCGCCACCGAGGCGATGTTGACCGCAATCGCCGTTAGTCGGCGCATGCGCTCCTGGGTCGCCGCCGACATAGCGGCATAGCGGCGCCACTTGCCCAGCATCTGTCCTTCGGCGCGGGCTGCCTTCAGGGTTTCGATGCCCGAGATCGATTCCACCAGGACCGAATGCTGGAGGCTTGAATCGGCTTGTGCATCGACCGCAGCGTGACCCATCGCTCGTTGCAGGCTTATGCCGGCGATCACGGTCAACACAATCCCGACCAGTGGAACCATCACGAGCCATCCGGCTAGCACCGTAATCAGCACCAGGAACACGAGCATGAACGCAATGTCGACGATCAGCACAACAGTCGTCGAAGCGAAGAAATCGCGCACCGATTCATATTCGCTGACGCGTTTGGCGAAGGCGCCCGTGCTGCCCTGACGCTCGGCCATCGGCAGGTTCATCACCTTCTCGAACAATTTCTGCGAATAGCGCGCGTCGAGCCGGCGGCCGATCTCATCGATCAGCTGGGCGCGGGCAAGCCGTAAAACGAAATCGAATCCCAACGCCAGAGCAACACCAATCGCGAGCACCCACAAGGTCGGGATGGCTTTGTTGGGAATCACTCGGTCATAGACGTTCATAGTGAACAAAGGCACCGCCAGCGCGAGCAGGTTGACCACCAAAGCGGCGAGCATCACCGGCCAAAATTCGCGCCGGACTTTCCACACTTCGGACCAGAACCAATGCTGGCGGCGCGCTTTGTCCCACGGGCGTTCGCCCGACCGCTCGCGCGTCGGATCGGCTTCGACCACGACCGCATTGCCGACATAAGCTGGCTCGAGCTGATCAATCTCAACCCACATCGGCTCGGCGGCGCCGGGCGCGTAAACCAGCGCGTCACGATCGCGCATTTCGAGCAATACGGCGGCGCGGTCGTCACTCAGTTCGATGATCGCGGGAAGTTGTTGGAGGCGCCAGCCCTTGAGCCGGCGATGGATCAGCTCGCCGCGCATCCCGACCTGCTCGAGCGCGGGCTCGATCTGGTGAAACGGCAGCAGGCCTTGATCTGAAAGTGCCAGTCCCGCGCGCAGGAGGACCGGGGAAGACGGTCGGTCCGCCTGACGCGCGAGATAGGCTAGGCAGTCGAGAACGGGGTCGACTTCACGCGATGGCGCGCTGTCCAGCCAATGCATGAAACTCACTACCCGTCCCCAATCACTTACTGACCGCTGGTCGGCGCGGGCGGACCCATCGCCGGTTGCGGCAAGCTGTTCTCGTTGAGGTCTTCAGGCGGAATCGGGTTGACCCGGAACCTGGTCCGCTCATCGCTCCATGCCTCGGTCGGCATGCTCACGCCGAGCGCCTCGATCAGCCGATTTGCCGACGCCAGCACGCGATATTGCGCATAGACCTTGGCCAAACGCGCCGTTTCAGCCTGAGCCTGGACGTTCTGGCGCGTGTTCTGCGCATCAAGCACGTCGAGCAACGAGCGACGGCCAACGTTGAACTGCTCACGATAGGACAGCAGCAGATCGTCCGATATGCGACCCTGGGTCTCGAGTTCAGAGACCAGTCGCGTCTGGTTGGTCAGCCGACTCCACGCAGCGCGCGAATCCTGCTCAGCCTTGCGAGTCCGCTCGAACAGTCGGGCGTGGACCTCGTCGGCCCGCGATTCCTGTTCGCGCACATTGTAGCGGTTGGTCCCACCGTTAAACGG
>JAJAYY010000268.1 GCA_026785965.1 Sphingomonas bacterium | reverse complement strand
GTTCCGCCATTTTCAAATTAAGCGATTCGGTTAAATGTCAATTAACCCGACTCAATTTGGTTCAAGTCGAGCGCGTCGAGCAATGCTGAGCGCGCGTCGGTCACTTGACTGACCAGCGCCGGGTCGGTCAGCGCATCGACCGCAATCTGCTCGGGCCAATAATGCGCAATCACCGCGGCGAGCCGGTCGAGCTTGGCCGGATTGACCAGGAAACGCGGATCGACCGTCGCGGGATCGCACGCGACGCGCAGCCGCAGGCAGGCCGGACCGCCGCCATTGGCCATCGACTGGCGGACATCGACAAATTCGACCCGGCGGATCGCCCCGTTCGAGGCGAGGTGGCGCTCGATCCACCGCGCCACGCTCGGGGTGTCGCGGCATTCGGTCGGCGCGATCAGCGTCATCATCCCGTCGGTAGTCACCAATTGGGCGTTGAACAGATAGGAACGGATCGCGTCGGCGAGCGGGACATCGGCCTCGGCGACCTCGACCAGTTCGAACCCGGGTACCGCAGCAAACAGCGCGTCGATCAGCGGCGCCTTGTCGGCGAACGCCTGTTCGTGCGCGAACAGCACCGCGCCATTGGCGACCGCGACGACGTCATTGTGGAATGCGCCCGCGGCAATCGCTTGTTCCGATTGGGCGGCAAAGATCGTCCGCGTCGGATCGAGCCGGTGAAGCCGCGCTATCGCCCGCGATGCCTCAATATGCTGGCGGGCCGGGAAGGGGCCTCCGGTGACTCCATAAACAAACACTTCGACCCCGGGTTCGCCGTGCGCCGGGGCAAGCCGCATATGGTTGGCCGCGCCTTCGTCGCCGAACGCGCTCGGCACCGGACCGTGGACCGCGAAGGCATCACTGGCGAAGGCCAGGCGGAGCTGCGCGAGCATCGCCGGCCATTCATGGCTGCGATGCGGCATGGTGCGCAAATTGGCGACCGTCAGGTGGCATTTGCCGTCGGCCGCGTCGGGCGCGGGGCTGACGGTCGCGGCATTGGCGGCCCACATCGATGACGCGCTCATCGCGTTTGCGGCGAGCGCATCGTCGGCCTCGCCGATGGTCGTGCCGAGAGCGGCGAGCCACGCGGTCGCCGGGCGCGGGGGCGGGACAAACAGCCCCTGGACCAGTCCGAGCGCGAGGTTGATGCGCATCTTGTCCAGGCCCTGGAGCGCCGCTGCGCGCGGCTGCGAAATCGCCCCGGCATTGCGCGCCGAGGCGAGGTTGCCAAGGCTCAGCCCGGCGTAATTGTGGCTCGGGCCGATGATGCCATCGAAATTAATCTCGCGGATCGGCATCAGCGCGCCACCGCCAACACGCGGTCGCCGGTTTCGACATTTAACATCTCCATCGCCTTGGCGTCGATCAACAAGTCGCCGCGGTCGGTCTTGGTGACCTGGGCGTAGCAAGCGACGAAGTCATCGTGGATGCCGCTCGCCAGCATCATTGTCGCGCTGCCCCCATGCTTGGCCACGGCGCCGCTTGGACCGCCGACGCGCAGCCATTCGGCATCCTTGACCGTCTTGATCGCATCGGTCGGCGCGGTGACCGTCGGCCCGCCATCGAAAATGTCGATGAAGCAGTCCCACACGAAGCCTTCATTCTCGAGCATCTTGAGCGCCGCGCGCCCGGTCGGGTGCGGCTGGCCCATGACCGCGCGCGCACTGTCGGGCAGCATCGCGACATAGATTGCGGTCTTGGGCATCAGGTCGGCGATGAATTGCGTGCCATGGACCGCGTTGAACTCGTCGGCCTCGGGAAAGCTCATCCCGAAAAAGCGCCCCGCGAGCGCGTCCCAAAACGGCGAATTGCCGGCCTGGTCCATCACCCCGCGCAATTCGGCGAGCACGCGTGCCCCGAACCGCGGGCGGTGTTGCTTGATGAACAGATAGCGGCTCCGCGCGAGCAACATGCCGAGCCCCCCGGCACGCTCGTGAGGGTGGAGGAACAGCCCGCCGACTTCGCTCGACCCTTCAAGGTCGGTGGTCAGGCTCAAGGTCTGGTTGCGGAAGATCCGCCCCAACTCCTCACTCTTTTGGGTCAGCGTCGAAATCCGATAGCTGTAGAACGGCCGGTCGGCGCCGACCTGGCCGAAGATTTGGCAAGTGCCGCGGATCGCGCCGGTCTCGTAATTTTCGAGCATGAAGATGTAAAGGTCGTCGCCGGGCGCCTCGCCGCTGCGGGCGAAACCGGCTTCGGAGCGTGCCAGCTTGTCCTCCAGTGTCTGCCGGTCGGGGGGCAAATTGGTGAACCCGCCGCCGGTCAGCTTGGCGAGATCGTACAGCGCACGGGCGTCGTCGGGCCGCGCGGCGCGGATGCGATGGCTCATGCGCCTTCCCCCGCCAGCCGAAGGATGGTCAGCGCGGACAAAGCGGCGCGTTCGGACAGGCTGTCGACGATCAGAAATTCCTCCATCGAATGGATGCTCCCGCCGCGCACCCCCATCGTGTCGATCACGGGCACGCCGCAGGCGGCGATGTTGTTGCCGTCGCACACCCCGCCGGTCGGCTGCCAGCCGATCGTCTGGCCAAGGTCGGCCCCGGCCTGGCGGACCACCCCGAACAGCGCTTCGATCGCCGGGGTAATCGGCTTGGGCGGTCGTGCGAAATGGCCGTGGATATCGATCGCGACATCATGCTCGGCGGCGACGCTTGCGACCGACGTTTCGATCAAGGCCTGCGCGCGCGCCTGGTCGTCGATCGTCGCCGGGCGCAGGTTGACGCGCAGCACGGCGAGGTCGGGAACGACATTGTTGGGCGACCCGCCATCGATCCTCGCCGGATTGACCGACAGCCGCGGCCCGACCCCCGCCTTGAGCCGCAGCGCGAGGTCGGCCGCCGCGATCAGCGCGTTGCGCCCGTCCTCGGGATTGCGACCGGCGTGCGCCGACTTGCCCCGCACCGTGAAGCTGAAATTGCCGCTTCCTGGCCGCGCGCCCGCCAGCGTGCCGTCGGGCAGCGCCGACGGTTCGTAGGTCAGCGCCGCGCGTTTGCCCCGCGCCGCGGCGGCGATCAGCGCGGCCGATCCGAGTGAGCCAACTTCCTCGTCCGAATTGATCACCACTTCATAGCCAAATGTGTCGAGTGAAGGGCTCGCTTCGACTGCGGTCAGCGCGGCGAGCATCACCGCGATCCCGCCCTTCATATCGGCCACGCCGGGTCCATTGAGCACGCCCGGCTCGAGCCAGCGCAGTCCCTGGAATGCATGGTCGGCGCCAAACACCGTGTCCATATGGCCGGTAAACAGCAATTGCAGCGGCGCCTGGGGCCGCACCGTCAGGTGAATATTCTGGCCATGCGCCACCGCATAAGCCTTGCCGCTCGCATCGATTGCTTCGACCGGCGCTGAATCGACCAGTTGCAGCTCACCAGGAAGCCCGGCAAACGCCTCGGCCAATTCCCCGGCCAGGCGGCCCAGCCCGGCGAGATTGCGCGACCCCGAATTGATTGCCGCCCACGCTTCGACCTGCCCCAGCATCGGCGTCGCCGCCGCAGCCTCGACGCAATCGCGCTCAAATGATGCCAGCCCCTTCATGCCGCCGCTGCCTAGCGCGGCTCGCGGCTCAAAGCCAGTCGGCGAACCCGTCCAAAATCGCGCGGTACATGTCGCGCTTGAACGGCACGATCAGTTCGGGCAGCAGCCGTGGCTCGACCCATTGCCAGTGGCTGAATTCGGGGTGCTTGGTCGCAATATCGATATCCTCGTCGGTCCCCAGGAAGCGCGCCAGATACCAGTCCTGGATCTGTCCCTTCCATTTGCCCTTCCACAACTTGGCCGCGATCGCCTCGGGGATGTCGTAGCGCAATTGCTGCGGGTGATCGGCGACCTTCTCGACCAGGCGCGGCGCTATTCCCGTCTCTTCCTCCAATTCGCGCAGCGCCCCGGCCCACGGCTTTTCGCTTTTGTCGAGCCCGCCCTGCGGCATCTGCCACGCCTCGTCGCGATTATCGATCCGCCGCCCGACCCACACCAGTCCATCGCCATTGATCAGCATCACGCCAACCCCGCGGCGGTAGAGATGGTCGTCGTCGGTCATGATTCCTCCCGGCCGTCACCGAGCAGCATTTTCAGCGCCTCGCAATGTCGTTCGATGTCGCGATGCGCCGACGGCACCAGCCGCCGCATCGTCGCGAAGCCGTGGATATTGCCCTGTGCCTCGAGATAGCTGGTCTCGATCCCCTCGATCGCCAGCGCGGCGGCAAGCGCTCGCCCCTGGTCGCGCAGCGGGTCGAGGCTGGCGGTAATGATCGCGGTCGGCGGCAGGCCGGCATAGCCGCGCAAATGCGTCTCGTGCCGCCAGTCGCCGAGCCGAGGGGCATAATGTCCGTCGAACCAGTCCATCAGCGGCCGGGTGAGGAAATAGCCTTCGGCGAAGTCGGCGCCGCTGCCTCCCATGGCGACCGGCCCGGTAACCGGATAGATCAGACCCTGCGCCGCCACCGGCACCGCCGCCGGTTCGTCGCGCAGGTCGATCGCCGCGAGCAAGGCGAGGTTGGCGCCCGCGCTGTCGCCCATCACCACCAGCCGCTTTGCCGCGCGCCCGATCTCGCCCGAATAAGCCGCGAGCCACCGCGCCGCGGCAATCGCGGCGTCGGGGCCGGCGGGGAAGGGATGCTCGGGCGCGAGCCGGTAATCGACCGACACCACCGGCAATTCCATCATCCGCGACAGGTCGGCGCACAGCGGCCCGTGACTGTCGAGGTCGCCGATCACAAACCCGCCGCCATGATAATAGACGATCAGGTCGCCCGCCTCGCGGGTCGCCGATGCATCGAACAATCGCGCGCCGATTGGCCCGGCAGGTCCCGGAATATTGAAATCGCGAACCACCGCCAGCTCGCCCTGGTCGACCTCCATCAACGCCCGCGCCGCATTGCTCCCGGCGCGCGCTTCGGGCGCATCGAGCGTATGCATCGGCGGGCGCTCAGCGGCGTCGATCAGCGCCAGCAAGGCGGCGACATCGGGTCGGACGAACGGCTTGGTCAAATCACACTCTTCACGCTGGTGGACGACATCGCGACAGCTTGGCGGCACCGGCCCCACAGTGCAACACGCGATGGCTTATCGGTTGGCCGCGGAAATGCGCCGATCAGTCGGGAAGCGCCGGTGAAGCGCTTATTCGCGCATCCCGGAAATTCGTTTTCGGATGTTGGTCGTACTGACTTCGAACGGCACCATATTGGCCATTAGCGCGGACTGCGCCGCCATGTGCCATTGCAGGTCGTCGGCCAGTGCCGGCTGGGCACGCAGCGCGGCGGCGGCCTGCCGCGCCTGGACCGGGTCGATCGCCAGCAGACAGTTCGGGGGAAGGAACAAGAAGGTCGGGGCGTCAGGCGTCGACCGGTCACCGCAGGTCGCGCGGATCGCATCCTGAAGGTCGAGCGGAATGATCCGGCGGACATTCTGCCGATAGGGCGTATTCACTCCGGCAAGGTCGAGCTGCGAATAGTCGGCGGACATCAGGAACGACAGGTCATTGCGCATCGCCGGATCGTCGATCCGGCGCAGCTGGTCCGCCCCCAGCACGGTCGCCCAGGCTGAACTGTTGGTTCCGAACGTGAGGATCTGGCTCGCCTGATAGGCGGCCTTGACGAAATCCCCGTCGCTGACCGAAGGATCGCCGCGCCAGCCGGCCAGCGCAGTCGTCGCATAGCGGCGCGTGGTCCCATAATAGATTCGCGCCGCGCCGAAATAGTCGGTCATCACCTTCAAATTGGGTTGGAGCTGCACCAGCATCCGCCGCGTCTCGACCTTCTCCAGCCGCGCCGCGTTCCAGTTTGACACCTGCGTCCCGATAAACACGCCGATGACGACGATCCCGATCTCGATCACAATCGCCAGCCAATCCTGCGCCTTCAATCGTGCCGCAAAGCGTTTGTAGATCATCGTCTCAGTTCCTCGCGAAGCCGCCGGGCAGCGGTATCGTAAATGCGGACGTCGTTGAGCAGGCTCGCCACCAGCGCGAGGTGCAGCCGCAGATTGGCAACCAGTTCAGGGTGTCGGCGAAGCTCTGCCGCCGTCGCCGTAGCTTCCTCCGGATCAAGCTCCAGCGGACACTCGTTCGGCAGCGAAAAATCGAGCGCGTCGGGCGTCGCGAAATAATCGCCGCACTTGGCACGAATCCGTTGCTGGATGCCGTCTGAAATGACCGAGCGTACGTCATCGCGGCATTTGCTCTGGACCCGCGTAAGGCCGATATTCTCGGACGGATAGGTCATCAGCCGGAGCATCGGATCGCGAATCGCGGGGTCGTCGATGTTGCGCAATTGGTCGGAGCCAAACAGGTCGGCCCAACTCTGACTTGTGGTCGACATGGCCTTGATTTGGCTCGCCTGGTAGGCCGCGATAACGAAATCATTGTCATCGACCTTGGGGTCCTTCGCCCAGCCGGCAAAGGCCGTTTCCGCATATCGTCGGCTGGTTACGTAATATTGGCGCACAAGGTCGGCACGAGATGCGATCCGATCAAGCTCGGGGCGGAGTTGATCGAGGCGATGCGCCGTCTCCGCGCTTTCCGCGCGTCCTTCATTCCAATTGGCAACCCAGGTACCGATGAACACGCCGACGATGACGATCCCAAGCTCGATCCCGATCGCCAGCCAGTTCTGCGCCCGAAGGTTCGCGGCCATGCGCTTGTAGATCATGGTCAGGCGATCCGCTTCATCAGTTGCGTGCAATAGCCCTTCAAATTTTTGATGTTTTGCATCTGAGTGGCGATCCCCGCCTGGTGCCAGTTGAGTTCGCCGACCAGATCGGTTCTGGCCCGGAGGGCCGCTGCGGTTCGGGCCGCTTCGGCGGCGGGCAGGGTCAGGTCGCAGGTCACCGGTAGCACGAGGTTTCCATCGGATCGCAACCGATCGCCGCATCGCGCCCTTATGGCTTGCTGCTGAACATCGGGGATGACCTTGCGCACTTCTTCGCGGTAGCGCGACTTGGCGTCCGAAATGTTCACCAGATTATAATCGAAGGCCATCAATTGCAGCAGATTTCGTCGCAAACCGAGATCGTCGATGTTGCGCAAATTGTCCGCCCCGAAAATCTGCGCCCAGACCAGGCTGTTGATTCCGTTACCGTTGATCTGGCTGGCTTGGTAGGCCGCAGTGACAAATGCGGTGTCGCTTATGCTCGGGTCGCCGCGCCACCCGTCCACCGCCTGACGTGCATAACCGTCGCTCACTTTATAATAGGTCTCGATGCTCTCAAGATTGGCAACGATGGCCACCAGTTCGGGTTTGATCTGCGATAGCAAGCGGACGGTTTCCTGCTTTGCCGAGCGCTCCAGGTTCCAGTTGGCAGCAAGGATGCCAAAGAACACGCCGAGCACGACCATCACGAACTCGACCGTGATCGCCGTCCAATTCTGGGCGCGAAGGTTGGTGCTCAGGCGGCGCAATAACATCGACGATCCCCCGCGCCCATCTTGCCCGTCAACCGGGCAAATGAAAAGCGGCTCCGCCTGCCTTGGCACCGACGACGCATATCACGACAAGACTGGCATCCCTTTTCCCGCCGTCCTAAGAGCAAATCTCAACCTGCTTCATCGTTCGAAGGACCTCCATGACCCAGTCGGCCACCCATCTCCTGACCGACCAGGAAGCCACCGCGCATCCCCCGCTCGAAGCGATGGTTGTGCGCTTTGCCGGGGATAGCGGCGACGGGATGCAACTCACCGGGGGGCAATTCACGCTGTCGACCGCGCTGGCCGGCAACGACCTCGCCACCTTCCCCGATTTCCCCGCCGAAATCCGCGCCCCGCAAGGCACGACCTTCGGCGTCTCGGCGTTCCAGATCAACTTCGGCTCGACCGCGATCGACACCGCGGGGGATCAGCCCGACGTGCTCGTGGCGATGAACCCGGCGGCCTTGAAGACCAACGTCAAGGCGCTGCGCGACGGCGGGCTGATCATCGCCGACGAGGGCGAATTCACGCCCCGCAATCTGACCAAGGCGGGCTATGACCAAAGCCCGCTCGACGACGGCAGCCTCGCGCGCTGGCAACTCGTCCGGTTCAACATTTCACAGCTCACGCTCGATGCGGTCAAGCCGTTCGGGCTCGGCAATAAGGAAGCGTTGCGCTGCAAGAACATGTGGACGCTCGGCCTCGCTTTGTGGATGTTCGACCGCGACCGCGCCCCGATCGTCGACTGGCTCACGACCAAATTCGCCAAGAAGCCCGAACTCGCCGAGGCCAATATCGCCGCGCTCAACGCCGGTCATGCTTATGGTGAGACGGTGGAAATTGGCGCGCAGGTGCGCCAGCACCACATCGCGGCCGCTCCCGCCGAGCCGGGCCTCTAACGCACCATCACCGGGGCTGAATCGCTCTCGGTCGGGCTGGTCGCCGGCGCCCAGCTTGCCGGGCTCGACATGTTCTTCGGCGGCTATCCGATCACGCCTGCCTCGGCCATTCTCCACCACCTCACTCGCCTCAAGGAATTTGGCATCACCACGTTCCAGGCCGAGGATGAGATCGCCGCGATCTGCGCCGCGATCGGGGCAAGCTACGCCGGGCAATTGGGGGTCACTTCCTCCTCGGGTCCGGGGATTGCACTCAAGACCGAGGCGATCGGGCTCGCGGTGATGACCGAGCTGCCGCTGGTGATCATCAATTCGCAGCGCGGCGGCCCCTCGACCGGACTCCCGACCAAGACCGAGCAGTCCGATCTCTATCAGGCGGTCTATGGCCGCAACGGCGACGCGCCCTTGCCGGTAATCGCGGCGCGCTCGCCCGCCGACGCATTCGACTGCGCGATCGAGGCGGTGCGCATCGCGACCCGTTACATGACCCCGGTGATGCTGCTGACCGACGGCTATATCGCCAATGCCGCCGAGCCGTGGAAGGTGCCCGACATGTTGGGATATGCGCCATTCCCGGTGACCTTCGCGCCCGAGCAGGCGGAAGGTACCGAGGTTCTGCCTTATTCGCGCAATGATGAACTTGCCCGGCCGTGGATCAGGCCAGGCACCCCCGGGCTCGAGCATCGCATCGGCGGGATCGAAAAAGCGCCGGGAACGGGCGCGATCGATTATTCGCCCGAGGCGCATGCCGAAATGACCCGTATCCGCGCCGCCAAGGTCGATGGGATCATCGTCCCCGATCAGGAGGTTTCGCTCGGCGAGACCAGCGGCAAGCTCGCAGTGGTCGGCTGGGGCTCGACTTATGGCCCGATCCATCAGGCGGTGCGGCGCGCCCGGCTCAAGGGGCAGGACGTCAGCCACATCCACATTCGCCATATCGCGCCGATGCCGGCAAATATGGCTGTCCTACTCAGGGGTTTTGCGCATATCCTCGTCCCCGAGATGAACACTGGCCAGCTCAAGACTGTGTTGCGCGACAAATATCTGGTCGACGCGCGCCCGCTCAACAAGGTTTCGGGCCAGCCGTTCCAGATCGCCGAGATCGCCGCAGCGATCGACCAGGCGCTGGCGGGAGCGACCTGACATGCCTGTATTGAGCCCGGTCGAAATGGCGCCTGAGTCTACGACTCTTGTGACCTTTGTGAACTTAAGCAGTCGACCATGAAGCCGATCAACCCGTTTCCGCTCATCGCAATGCTCGTGCTGGTGGTGTTCCTCTACCTCTGGATCAGTGGTTATTTGACATGAACGAAGTCACCAGGATCACCACCGCCAAGGATTGGGCGAGCGACCAGGAAGTGCGCTGGTGCCCCGGCTGCGGCGATTATGCCGTGCTCAAAGCGGTCCAGCGGACGATGCCCGACCTCGGTGGCGCGCGCGAAAAGACGGTGTTCATCTCCGGCATTGGCTGCTCGAGCCGCTTTCCATATTATATGGCGAGCTATGGCTTCCACACCATTCACGGCCGTGCTTGCGCGGTCGCGACCGGGGTCAAGCTTGCCAATCCCGAACTCGACGTGTGGATCATCACCGGCGACGGCGACGCACTGTCGATCGGCGGCAACCACACGATGCACCTTTTGCGCCGCAACCTCGATTGCCAGTTGCTGCTGTTCAACAATGAAATTTACGGGCTGACCAAGGGCCAATATTCGCCGACCAGCCGGATCGGCACGCGCTCGCCCTCGACCCCGTTCGGCTCGGTCGATCGCCCCGCCAATCCGTGCGCCTTCGCGCTTGGTTCCGGGGCTCGGTTCGTGGCGCGCGCGATCGACGTCAACAAATTCCTCCCCGACGTGCTGAAAGCCGCCCACGCCCATCGCGGCGCTGCCTTCGTCGAAATCTTCCAGAATTGCGTCGTCTACAATGATGACGTGTTCGCCGATTTCACCGACAAGAGCGTCGCCGGCGACAAGCAATTGTGGCTCAAGGCGGGCGAGAAGATGCTGTTTGCCGGCGGAACCAAGGGCATCGCGCTCGATGTTCAAGCGCTGACCTTGAAGGTGGTCGATGGCGAGGATCCGGCGGTGATCGTCCATGACCCGCGCAACCGCAGCGTCGCGCACATGCTGGTTGAAATGCCCGCCGCCGGTTTCCCGGTTGCGCTCGGCGTGATTTACGAAGACCCCGCGCCGACCTTCGACAGTGCGGTGCTCGAACAGAATGTCGCGATCGCCGCGGGCAAGAAACCCGATCTTCAGGCGCTCGTCTCGAAGGGCCAGACCTGGCAGGTCGAGAAAGAACCGCGAGTCGAATAAGCGATGGCCAGCCGCGGCGAACATCTGATCCGGGCCGACCGCGCTTTCGCCACCGGCGCGGGGCTGCTCGGGCGGATCGCCGGGCCGTTGTTCGCGCGGGTCGTCGATCGGCTCGACCGGCGGCTGCTCGGCGGCGGGCTCGAAGCGACGCTGCCCAATGGCTCGCGCCGCCGCGTCGGCTTCCACGCGCCGGGGCCGGTCGCAACGGTCGACATTACCAGCTGGCGAGCGCTGGTCCGCCTTGCGACCTCGGGCTCGGTTGGCTGGTACAAGGCGTGGGCGGCGGGCGAATGGAGCTCGCCCGACCCGGTGCCGCTGTTCGAACTGTTCGCGGTCAATGCCGTCACCCTGCGCGACTCGGCGCGCGCGAAAGGTCCGGCGCGCTTGATCAACGCCGCCGCCCACCGGCTGCGCGACAATGCGCCGACTCGAGCGCGCGACAACATCGCCGCGCATTACGACCTCGGCAATGATTTCTACGCCGCCTGGCTCGATCCGAGCATGACCTATTCGGCAGCGCGCTTTGCAACCGGCGACGATCTCGAAGCCGCCCAGCAACGCAAGATCGCGCTATTGCTCGACCGCCTCGATCTCCAGCCCGGCGATCGCCTGCTCGAAATCGGTTGCGGCTGGGGCACGCTCGCGATCGAGGCCGCACGGCGCGGGGCAAGCGTGGTCGCGCTGACGCTGTCCGCCGAGCAAAAGATTTGGGCGGACGCAAAAATCGCCGAAGTTGATCTATCGCACCGCATCGAAATCCGGCTTGAGGATTATCGCGTCACTTATGGCAAGTTCGACAAGATCGCCTCGGTCGAAATGGTCGAAGCCGTCGGCCAGCGGTGGTGGCCGGCTTACCTCGATTGCATCGCCCGCAACCTCGCGCCCGGCGGCACGGCGGCGCTGCAATTCATCAGCATCGATCACCGCTTGTTCGAGCGCTACGCAAGGAGCGCCGATTTTATCCAGGCGCACATCTTCCCCGGCGGGATGCTGATCGACGAGCCGCGCTTCGAAGCGCTGGCGGCGGCGCGCGGATTGTCGTGGAGCGACCGCGACGGTTTCGCGCCCGATTATGCCGAGACGCTGCGCCAGTGGCGGATCCGCTATGACGCCGCCGTCGCGAACCGCCGCCTGACCGAGTTCAGCCCCGAGTTCCACAATCTGTGGCGCTATTATCTGATGTATTGCGAAGGCGGTTTCCGCGGGCGCGCGATCGACGTCGCGCAGGTCACGCTCAGTCGATCTTGACCCGGCTCCCGGTCGCCGCATCGCCCAGCAGCCGTTCGACAATCGCCGCCGCCACGACTTCGGGACCCTTGAGGCTGGCCGGTTCTTCCCCGGGAAAGGCGTTCTGCCGTATGCGGGTGCGGGTCGCGCCGGGGTCGACGATGTGGACTCGCAGCTTGCCGGCGTGCGCGGTCTCGTCGGCGTAGGACGCAAGCAGGTTATCGAACGCTGCTTTCGATGCGCCATAGCCGCCCCAAAAGGCACGCGGTTCGCTCGCCACCGATGACGTCAGCCCGATCACTTCGGCCTTGTTCGAACGCCGCAGCAACGGATCGAACGCGGCGATCAGCGCCTGGTTGGCAAAGACATTGATCGCGAACAGTTTGGTTAGTTCCGTGGCGTCGAGATGTTCGACCGGCGACAGCGACCCGAGCATCGCGGCGTTGAGGATCAGGATGTCGAGGCTGCCCCAGCGACCCGCGACCGCTTCGGCGAGCTTAATGATGCTGTCGCGGTCGGTGAGGTCCATCGCCGCGATCGTCGCGCTGCCCCCGGCGGCGTGGATCCGTTCCTCGACCTGCTCGAGCCCGGATGCGGTGCGCGCGGTGAGGATGACATGCGCGCCAGCCGCGGCCAGCGCTTCGGCGGTCGCGGCGCCAATCCCGCGGCTTGCCCCGGTGACGAGCGCGAGCTTGCCCGCGAAGGCTTGAGTGTCGGTCATCGTCAGCCCTGTGTTTAGCGGCTCGCGACCAGCGCCAGCGGCGGCGCCTGCGGATCGCTATCGGTCAGCTTGGTGGGATAATCGCCGGTGAAGCAGGCGTCGCAGCGCTGCGGCTGCGCGCCGTTGCGCTGATCGCCAAGCGCGCGGTATAGCCCGTCGATCGAGATGAAGGCGAGACTGTCGCAATCGATATGCGCGCGCATCGCCTCGACATCCATGTTGGCCGCGAGCAATTTAGAGCGCTCGGGCGTGTCGACGCCATAGAAGCAGCTATGGCGCGTCGGCGGCGAGGCGATCCGCATGTGGACCTCGGCGGCGCCGGCATCGCGCATCATCTGGACAATTTTGACGCTGGTTGTGCCGCGAACGATCGAATCGTCGATCAGGACGATGCGCTTGCCCCTGATCAGCGCCGAATTGGCGTTGTGCTTGAGCTTGACGCCCAAGTGACGAATTCCGTCGTTGGGCTGGATGAAGGTCCGCCCGACATAATGCGAGCGGATGATCCCGAGCTCGAACGGAATTCCCGATTCCTGGCTGAACCCGATCGCCGCCGGGACGCCCGAATCGGGCACGGGAACGACGTAATCGGCCACCACCGGCGCCTCGCGCGACAGTGCGGCGCCGATGTTCTTGCGCTATTCATAGACCGCGCGGCCATCGACTACCGAATCAGGGCGCGAGAAATAGACATGTTCGAAAATGCACGGCCGCGGCGCTACTTTGGCGAACGGGTGGAGGCTGCGAATTCCGCTGTCGTTGACGATCACCAGTTCGCCGGGTTCGATGTCGCGCTCGTAGGTCGCGCCAATCACGTCGAGGGCCACGCTTTCGCTGGCAAAGATCACCGCATCGCCCAGCTTGCCCATCACCAGCGGGCGGATGCCAAGCGGGTCGCGGCAGGCGACGAGGCCATCAGGCGTCAGGACCAGCAACGAATAAGCGCCTTCGACCTGGCCCAAGGCGTCGGTCAGCCGGTCGATCGGCGCGGTGTAGGATGAGGTTGCGACAAGGTGAATGATGACTTCGGTGTCGCTGGTCGATTGGAAGATCGAGCCGCGCCGGTTGAGCGCCTTGCGCAGCGTCATCGCGTTCGACAAATTCCCGTTGTGGGCCACCGCAAAGCCGCCTTCGGCCAGTTCGGCATACAGCGGCTGGACATTGCGCAGCGCGGTCTCGCCGGTGGTCGAATAGCGCACGTGGCCGATTGCCACCGGGCCGGCGAGCTTGCGGATGATATCGTCGCGGTCGAAATTGCCTGCGACATGCCCCATCGCACGATGCGAATGGAAATGGTTGCCGTCTGAACTGGTGATTCCGGCGGCTTCCTGGCCGCGATGCTGGAGCGCGTGAAGCCCCAGTGCGACAAAGCTGGCGGCACCCTCGGTACCCCAGATACCGAAAATTCCGCACTCTTCCTTGAGCTTGTCGTCGTCGAACGGGTTGGTCGTCAGCATAAGGCTTGGCGAATCCATCTCGGGGGGTCGGTTCGGCGTCCTATAAGCGCCTGTCATCGATTTGTCGCCTTCCGCATGAACCCGGCTTGAAGCATGGTGCCGCGATGCGTTTCCTGATCCTCGCGGCCGCTTTCATCGTCCCCGCCTGCTCTAAGCAGCAGTCGCCCGCGCCTGATATCCCGCCGGGCAGCTACGCCGGCAACGGGCGCGACCGATTGTGCATTGAGGCGCTTGATGGCGAGGCGCTCCGCGTTGGGATCATCACGTACGGAGCCGGCGATCAAAATTGCCAGGTCGCCGGAAAGGTCGCGCAAAGCGACGGCCGATTGACGTTGACCCCGACCGGAGAGGGCGATTGCCGCATTCCGCTCGTCAAAGAAGGCACTACCCTTCGTATCGGCGCAGTTCCGCAAGCATGTGATTATTATTGCGCACCGGACGCGTCGCTCGGCGGTGAGCGGTTCGATTTCGGCAAATACGTTGGCGCGGCGACCGATCTTGCGGGGGATCCGCTGTGTTGACCTTTACGGAAACGTAAGGTAACGGCAGCCATGCTCGCGACCCTTCCTCATTTGACGATCGGCATATTGTGCGAGGAATTCGGTGTCACCGCGCGCGCACTTCGCTTTTACGAGGACGAGGCGCTGATCGCGCCCGAGCGACGCGGCACGCAGCGGCTCTATTCGGAACGCGACCGGTCGCGGTTGGCGTGGATCCTGCGTGGTAAGCGCGTCGGGCTGAGTCTTGCCGACATCAAGGAATTGCTTGATCTTTACGACGTTGGCGATGGCCGGCGGACGCAGCGGTTGAAGACCATTGAGCGTTGTCAGGCCAAGGTCGACGCGCTCCAGCAGCAACGCGTCGACATTGATGCGACGATTGACGAACTGACTTCTTTTATCGCGCTGGTGAAGGCGCAAACCGACCGGAAAGGTTAGCCCCGATGCCCGTTTACAACGCCCCCGTGCGCGATACGAAATTCGTCCTCGATCACATTGTCGAGCTTGGCCGCTATGACAATCTGCCGACCTTCACCAATGCCTCAAGCGACATTGTTGAGGCGATCCTCGAAGAAGGCGGGCGCTTCGCCGGCGAAGTTCTGGCGCCGCTTAACCGCATCGGCGACGAGCAGGGCTGCACGCGTCATGCCGACGGATCGGTGACCACGCCCGACGGGTTCAAGGAAGCGTATAAGCAATTTTGCGAGGGCGGCTGGACGACGCTGTCGGCGCCCGAGGAGTTTGGCGGGCAGGGGCTTCCCCAGGTACTCGCGACCGCGGTCAGCGAATATGTGCTGTCGGCCAACCAGTCGTTCGAAATGTATCATGGTCTCACGGCGGGAGCGATCGCGTCGCTGCTGGTCAAGGGATCGGACGAGCAGAAGGCCAAGTACGTCCCCAAGATGGTTGCAGGGACATGGACAGGGACGATGAACCTGACCGAGCCGCATTGCGGCACCGATCTTGGCCTGCTCAAGACCAAGGCCGAACCACAGGCCGACGGCAGCTACAAATTGTCGGGTACCAAGATTTTCATCTCGTCGGGCGAGCATGACCTGGCCGAGAACATCATCCACCTCGTCCTCGCCAAGATCGTCGGGGCGCCCGACAATGTGAAGGGCATCTCGCTGTTCGTGGTGCCCAAGTTCATGGTTGAGGACGACGGGAGCATCGGCGAGCGCAATGCGGTCAGCTGCGGCTCGATCGAGCATAAGATGGGCATCCACGGCAATTCGACCTGCGTCATGAATTATGACGGCGCCACCGGCTGGCTCGTCGGGGAGGCCGAAAAGGGACTGGCCGCGATGTTTATCATGATGAACGCGGCGCGGCTCGGCGTGGGGTTGCAGGGGCTCGCAGCAGGCGAAGTCGCTTACCAAAATGCGGTGATGTACGCCAAGGATCGCCGCCAGGGCCGTGCGCTCAAGCCCGAGGATCGCGACGCCAGCGCCAAGGCCGACAATTTGTTCGTCCATCCCGATGTCCGCCGCATGCTGATGGAAGGTCGGGCCTTCAACGAGGCCGCACGCGCCCTGATTCTGTGGGGCGCGCTCCAGGTCGATCTCAGCCGCAAGGCGCAAACCGAAGAAGAGCGTCAGGCGGCGGATGATCTGATTTCGGTGCTGACCCCGGTGATCAAGGGTTATCTCACCGATCGCGGATTCGAGACTGCAGTCAACGCCCAGCAGGTGTTCGGTGGGCATGGCTACATCCGCGAATGGGGAATGGAGCAGTTTGTGCGCGATGCGCGGATCGCCCAGATTTACGAAGGCACCAATGGCGTCCAGGCGATGGACCTGGTCGGGCGCAAGCTCGCCAAGGATGGCGGCCGCGGGGTGCGCGCATTCTTCGACCTCGTCGCAAGCGACATATGCGAAGCGCGCGCTACGGGTGATCCAGCAAATGTGGCGGGGCCGCTCGAAAAGGCGCTCGGCGACCTTCAGGGGTCGACCATGTGGTTGGCTCAAAATGGGATGGCCGATCCCAACCATGCGGGAGCAGGGGCCTACGCCTACATGCAGCTGATGGGGCTCGTCAGCCTCGGCTGGATGTGGCTCAAGATGGCCGGCGTTGCCCAGCGCCTGATCAGCCAAGGCGGAGAAGATGCCGAT
Source organism: Sphingomonas bacterium (assembly GCA_026785965.1). Classification (GTDB taxonomy): domain Bacteria; phylum Pseudomonadota; class Alphaproteobacteria; order Sphingomonadales; family Sphingomonadaceae; genus Sphingomicrobium. Next base: position 3,875 of record JAJAYY010000268.1, on the reverse strand, counting down.
TTCCTTGAAGCCAAGCTCGCCACGGCGCGCTTCTTCGCGGCGCGGGAACTCGTGACTGCGGGCGCACTGCGCAACAAGGTCGAGGCCGGCGCCGACAGCGTGATGGCGCTGCCAGTCGAGGCGTTCTAGCGCCTCAGCCCGCTGCCCGGTCGCGTGGCGGGGCGGCGTGCCACGGGCTGAGCATGCCCTGATCCGAATTCTTCTGTTGCTTCGGCGCGAGGCGAGCGAGGTCGAACGTGTCGGTGAACAGCACGCCGAATTTGCCCGCCTGAGCCCAGCGGACAATGCCCACCACCGGTCCGACGCCTACAATGTCGATGGTCATCGGCATTCCGGGGCTGACGGGCCGGTCGCATTCGACCAGCGCGCCCATCGCCGAAATGTTGCGCAAGCGAATTTCCATCGTCACGCCGTCAACTGCGGCAATCGCCCGGCGCATCAGGCGATGGCGCGGTTCGCGCGCGCACTGGAACCCATCGGCCTCGACCGTGACCCGGTTGGCCATCACGCGGGCCTCCTCGGCGGGAGCGGGCTTGCCGAAGATATAGCCCTGGACCTGGCTCACTCCGAGCTCGCGGATCAGCTGGAGATCGTCGTGGGTCTCGACGCCCTCGGCAGTGGTGTCCATGCCGAGGCTATCGGCAAGCGTGACGATGGCGCGAATGATGGCACTGTTGCGGTTGGTCGATGAGGCCGCGCCGCGGACAAAGCTCTGGTCGATCTTGATCTTGTCGAACGGCGTTTTCTGCAAATAGCCGAGCGAGGAGTAGCCCGTTCCGAAATCGTCGAGCGCGAGCCGCACTCCGAGCGCCTTCAAGCGGGCAAAAGTGACATCGGTGGCGTCGCTGTCGGCCAGGAACACGCCCTCGGTAATCTCCAGCTCCAGTCGCTCGGCGCGAACTTTGCTCTCGGATAGTGCCGCAGCGACGATTTCGATGATCGACGGATCGTTGAACTGGATCGGCGACAAATTGACCGCGATCCGCACCTGGTCGGGCCAGTGGGCTGCTTCGGCGAGCGCGGTGTTGAGGACGAACTGACCGATCTTGCCGATCATGCCGCATTCCTCGGCGAGCGGAATGAACTTGTCGGGGCCAATCGGTCCGCGGACCGGGTGGTTCCAGCGGACCAGCGCCTCAAACCCAGAAACCTCTTCGCCGGCGGCGCGCACAATCGGCTGATAGGCGACCCATAATTCGTTGCGATCGAGCGCCTGGCGGAGATCGTTTTCGAGCACCTGGCGATCGGACGCTTCGCTGTGCATCGCCGGTATGTAGAAGCAGTGCTTGCCGCGACCGTCGGCCTTTGCGGCATAGAGCGCGAGATCCGAATTGCGGACCATCGAGTCGGCGCAGGAGCGGCCCGGGTCGCCAATCGCAATCCCGACCGAGGCGCCGATGGTCACGCGATGACCTTCGATCTGGTAGGGTCGCGAGACCTGCTCGATGAGGGTCCGCGCGAGGCTCTCGAGCAAACCGGTCTCAACGGTCCCGGGGAGCACTGCCATGAATTCGTCGCCACCGAGCCGCCCAACTTGCCCATGATCACCCATCACGCTGGTCAAGCGCTGCGCGACCAGGCGGAGGAGGGCGTCACCGATCGGGTGGCCGAGCGTGTCGTTGACGTTCTTGAACCGATCGAGATCGATCAGGAACAAAGTGCACCCCTTGCGGCGGCGAGCGGCATTGCGCAGCGCTTCGTCGAGCGTTTGGCGCATCAACGCGCGATTGGGCAGTCCGGTGAGCGAGTCGAACCGCGCGAGGCGGCTGATTTCCTGTTCCGAGCGGCGCTGTTCGGTTAGGTCGGCGCCGATCCCTCGAAAGCTGAGGAAGCGACCGCGATCGTCGAAGATCGGATTGCCCGATAGCGACCAGTGAATGTCTTCGGCGCTGGCCGCGCGCACCACCACGTCACTGAACGGGAAGCGCGCCGACAAATGAAACCCGAGGGTCCGCTCCTCGCGCAGCACATCGCCGGACTTGTCGTTATCGACCGACAGCAAGTCGGTGAACTGGCGCCCGAGCAAGGCCTCAGGCGCGCATTTGAAGTCGTCGGCGAGCTGCTGCGAAACGTACGACAATGTGCCCTGCGGATTGGTTTCCCAGAACCAGCCGCGGCCGCTATTCTCGAACTCGTTGACGAAGTGCACCGCCTTGCGCGCCTCATGGTCGAGCTTGAACCGGTCACGCGCCGCGGCGATCATCGTTCGCGCAGTGGCCACACTATAGCCGACCAGGACCAGCGACAGCGCCGCGATGCCGCCGGTTAAGGTCGGATCGAGGCTGAACAAGGCGGCGCCGATCGAACCAACCACTGCGCACACCACTGACAGCGGCGGGGAACTGATCGACACCACTGCTCCGGCGGTGACGCCGGTCCCGATAAGCAAGGGAAGCAATGCCCCATCCCTCATTTCGGGCAGCAGTGAAACGACGTGCGAAAAATAACTCCACATGGCTCCGGTGGTGCCGACCAGGACGCAGATTGTGAGAGTGACAGTGCGGGCTGACAACTCCAACCGCTCGCGCATTCGCAGCACGCCGAAGCCGGCCAGGTCGCAGGCCAGCGCGACCAGCATCGGCACCACCACTGCGGCCGTCGAAAGCGTCGAGAAATTGCCTCCGGTGCGCACGACCACCGCCACCGCGCACAGCAGATGGGCAATGCCGAGCAACAGCGGGACGTGGTGGAGCGCGGCGACGCGCTGCTCGGCGATCGCTGAATCGTCTTCATTCTCAAGTTGGCGAATGTCGAAGAACAGCGCCTCGGCGAAGCCGGCGCGATCGCTCGCGTCATGCTTGCTCACGGTATCGGCGAATCGACTTAAACGCATGGAAGCACCTCGGTTAACAGCATCCATTACGGTGGAGGTGTTAACGGTGCGGCTAAGCGACGCGGTGAAGCGGCGATTAACTTTCTTCGGGGAGGAAGTCCGGAACCGACAAATAGCGCTCGCCAGTGTCGTAGTTGAACCCGAGGATTCGCGGCTTTCGGCCAAGTTCGGGCAGCTTCTGGGCGATCGCCGCAAGCGTCGCGCCCGACGAAATTCCGACCAGCATCCCCTCTTCGCGAGCCGCCCGGCGCGCCATCTCCTTGGCATCTTCGGGCGCAACCTGGATCACGCCGTCGAGGACGCTCATGTCGAGGTTGACCGGGATGAAGCCCGCACCGATGCCCTGGATCGGGTGCGGCGCCGGCTCGCCGCCGGAAATCACCGGCGACAGGGTCGGCTCGACAGCGAACACCTTGAGCTTGGGCCAGGCTTGTTTGAGCACTCGCGCGCAGCCCGTGAGATGCCCGCCGGTGCCGACCCCGGTGATCAAGGCGTCGAACGGAGCGTCGCCGAAATCGGCCAGGATCTCCTGCGCAGTGTCCCGCACGTGAACCTCGATATTGGCCGGATTGTCGAATTGCTGCGGCATCCACGCACCGGGTGTTGCGGCGAGGATTTCCTCAGCGCGGGCGATCGCGCCTTTCATCCCGTTGGCGCGCGGGGTGAGGTCGAAGGTCGCGCCATAAGCCAGCATCAGCCGCCGCCGCTCGACGCTCATGCTGTCGGGCATGACCAGGATCAATTTATAGCCCTTGACCGCGGCGACCATCGCCAGCCCGATCCCGGTATTGCCGCTGGTCGGCTCGACGATTGTCCCACCGGGCTTGAGCTTGCCCGACTGCTCGGCATCCTCGATCATCGCCACCGCGATGCGGTCCTTGATCGACGCGCCCGGGTTGGAGCGTTCGGACTTGATCCACACCTCGGCGGCGTCGCCGAACAAGCGGTTGACTCGGACATGCGGGGTGTTGCCGATCGTGTCGAGGATCGAATTGGCCTTCATATCGCGCTCTCCGTTGCTGGCTTGGGATCAACATTGGGT
>JAJAYY010000267.1 GCA_026785965.1 Sphingomonas bacterium | reverse complement strand
GCTCGAGCGTCTGGCCTTCAAACGCCTGTGCCTGGCGGATCCGCGCCGCAGGCAGTCCGCCCTGGTAGAGCGGGATTCGGCCCGACACGCCAATGCTGGTCGCGGTGCCCGAAGAGGTGCCGACGGTGTTGCTGCCAAGCGTGTTCGAATAGTCGCCCGACGCAATGCCCGACACGGTCGGCAGGCGGCTGGCGCGTGCGGTGCGGACGTCGAATCCGGCAGCGTCGGCCTGGCGGGTGATGGCGATGAGGTCGGGATTGTTGGCGAGTGCGATCTGGACCGCCTGGTCGGCGCTCGCTGGAAGCGGCGGGAGCGGCGGCGGCGGTGCGAGCACGTCGGGCCGCTTGCCGATCACACGGCGGTAGTTTTCCTCGCTCGAGGTCAATCGGCCTTGCGCGGTGGCAAGGCTGGCGCGACCGAGCGATAGCCGCGCTTCGGACTGGGCGACGTCGGTGCGGGTGAGGTCGCCGATCTGGAAGCGGTCGCGGGTGGCCTCAAGATTGGTGCCGAGGACGCGGACATTATTGTTGTTGAGTTCGACGATCGCACGGTCGCGGATCACGTCCATGTAGGCCGCGACGGCTTCGGTGAAGACATCGCCCTCGACCGCGCGCAGCGTGGCGCGCCCAGCGTCGACGCGGGTCTGCGCGGCCTGGATCGAATTGCGCACCGAGCCGCCGTTGAACAACGGATAGCTCAGATCGACCCCGCCGCTGAGGTAGGGGCCCTTGCCGCCGCGCTTGAACACGCCTGCCTGGGTGAGGTCGCGATTGACCCCGACTGTGGCATTGACCTGCGGCCGTCCGGCAGCGCGCGCGATGGCGACGTTGGCGTCGGTCGATTTGAGCGATTCGCGCTGCGCGGTGATGGTCGGGTTGGAGGCGTAGGTCGAAACCAGCGCCTCGCGCAGCGTATCGGCCGAGGCCGTGCCGGCCAGCAGTGCCAGTACGATCGTCCCCATCAGCACATGACGTCCCACCGCTAACTCCTTACGCATCAGAAAATGAACACCGGCGGGCGCTCGAACCCCGGCAATAAAGCGACATCGGCATCGACGATCGTGCGCAACCCGAGCGCACCCCCCGAGGCGCGACCGACCACCAGGCGCGTGACCCCCGAATCGTTAAGCGCGGTCCCGAGCCGACCTCCCTCGACCAGCCGACCGATCAGCACATCGGGGATCATGTCGACCGCACCATCGATCAGCAGCAGGTCGACCCGATCGCCACCGTCTGCATCAGAAGTCACCGTCACCCCCATCGCCGAGAGCAGCGCCGCCGAATAACCGCTCGCGTCGCCGATCACGAGCGCGCGCTCGCCGGCGCGCGGGGCGAGTTCGCTGAGCAGCCGCCCGAGCGCCGCGGGAGGCATCATTGCCGCACCGCCTTCGAGCGCGATCGAGCGATCGAAATAAGCGAATGGCCTGGCCTCGGCGGGGACGAAATCCTCCCGCGGGACCGCGCCCATCGCGGCCAGCACGCCGGGATCGGTCACCGCCTGGGGGCGGAGCTGGCTGTCGATCATGGCACGGCGGGCGAGCGAAAAGTCCATCATGTCCTCAGAGCATTCGCGCTGTTGTATGCATCTAATACAGTGCGAGTTCAAGACGGCCTTTATCGCGCCCGGCGCGGCGCGCCAAGCGGCGAGCGCCCCCGTTCGTCGAAAGTGCGCATTGACAAGCCGCCCCGCCGTCGCCCAATGCCGCCCCACTTCGCGAGGCCCGATGGCGGAGTGGTTACGTAGGGGACTGCAAATCCCCGCACGCCGGTTCGATTCCGGCTCGGGCCTCCACTCGACCCCGGCGAACTGCGATGCGATTCACGCAGCAACAAGACGCCGGGCCGGGCGCGGAAGCGCTGCTCTGGCGCGAGATTCGCTCCGGGTTGCGCCATTAGCGCGGTCGCACTCGCGTGGCAGCCGGGCGGCGAGATTGAGATAGTCGCGCGGTGACAGATGGATGCCGTCGGGCGCGACTTCGCCGGTCGGTTCGACGAAGGTGCAGCGGCCGCGGCACGCGCGGCGCAGCGCGCGATTGGCTTCGGGCACACCGCGCAGCCTCGCCGACAGGCCGAGCACGAAGATCGGCGCGTCAATCCTCTCGACGATCGCCGCAACGCGTTCGCCTAAGCCTTCAGGCCGGTGCTGCCATACGTCGTTGGTGCCGATTGCGATCACCACCGCGCCTGCCCGCCGCAGCGACGACCAGCGCCCAAGATTGGCGAGCAATTGATCGCTGCGCTCGCCGCCGATGCCGCGATTGGCGATGCATCGTCCCATAAAAGGTGCCTTGAACGCGATGCTGTCGCCGATCAGGACCGTCGCGCCCGCTGGAACGAGACGGTCTTCGCGATCATATTGGGCGAGCATGATCGGACGGCTCGGGTCGCGCTCGTTGTCGCGCTGCGCGACCAGGTCGGCATAAGCGAGGCGGCTGCGCGCGCGATCGGCCAGCCCGCTGTTGACCGCCAGCAGCCACAGGGCTGCAATCAGCAGGACGACATATAGGGCAATGCGGTAGTTCATCGGCTTAGTCTAACCGGTGATGGTTGCCGTAAAGTTAGCCGCCACTGGATTGCCTGTGCCTTCCCGGCGCAGTACGGCGCGCGCCATGAACCCCATGCTTTGCGCTCTCGCCCCCCTATTCCTGATCGCGGCTTGCTCGTCACCGACCAAGGACGAGGCGATCGAAGTCCGCGATGCCTGGGCACGCGCCACCGCGCCGGGCCAGCCGAGCGGTGCAATCTATGCCACGCTGGTCAATCACGGCGCCGCCGACGACGCGCTGATCGGCGCGGCGGCCCCGAGTGCCGCGATGGCGATGATCCATACCAGCAGTTTGGTCGACGGGGTGGCGCGGATGCGGATGGTCGATCGGCTTGCGATCCCCGCCGGCGCAACCATCGCGCTCGCTCCGGGCGGAACCCACGTCATGCTTGACGGGCTTGGCGCGCCGCTCGTCGCGGGTGAGCAAACCTCCATCACATTGCGCTTCGCCACCGCAGGCGCGAAGCAGGTTCCAGTCGCGATCGTCGCGCCGGGCGCGCGCTGATGCTCGGGCGGGTGCGCTTGATGTTGTGGGTCGCGGTCGGATTGGCCGCGCTGGCGTTGCTGTGGTTCACAGTGCGGCCGCCTTCGCCGCCGCGCGATATCGTCGCCGCGGAAACCCCGCTGACCGCGATCGGCGGAGCGTTCATGCTGGTCGGGGCCGACGGCCAGCCGTTCGCCAGCACCCGGCTGACGGGCAAGCCGTTCGCGATCTTTTTTGGT
>JAJAYY010000266.1 GCA_026785965.1 Sphingomonas bacterium | reverse complement strand
GTCCTTGGGGGTGCCTTCGACGCTGAACTCGATGACGGGAAAGGCGTCGCTCATGCGCTTTTCGATCAGGCTGATCGCGAGGTGGGAGACGTCGATCCCGATCCACTGCCGACCGAGCTTCTGCGCCGCATGAACCGCCGTCCCGCAGCCGCAGATCGGGTCGAGGACGACATCGTCCTCGTTCGACGAAGCGGTAATGATCCGTTCGAGCAGCCCGAGGGGCTTTTGCGTCGGGTAGCCGAGCCGTTCTTGAGCACCCGCGTTGATCGCCGGAACGTCAGTCCAAACGTCGCCTACGATCGCAGTTCGACCTTCGGGCAAATACGGAAGGGCGTCTCGTTCCCTTGGCGTTCCACTCGACTGCCAATGTATCCGTCCTTCCGCGTGTATAGCGTCAAGCGCGGCGTGCATAATTCGCCAATGGCGTGATTTGGAAGTCACATCGACGCCCCGCCAAGGCTTCCCGGTCTCGCCATTTCGTGTCCCGGATCCCGTCAGGTCTCGCGTCCGATATAGCTGCCCGTCGGTCTAACGAACCAGATCGTGAGGATTTGCAACCTTGCCGGAAGAGACTTCTGTGGAATGAAATGTAGGCACGCCATCTCGAGCATAATGGAAGATTACGTCGTGGAGACGGGGCCAAATCGCCTGCTTCACCGATCTTGCTGAATGCCGAAGCCAAACAACTTCGTTCCGAAAATTTGCGGCCCCGAATATCCCATCCAGCAACAGCTTTAGATAATGCGACGCCGTCGGGTCGCAGTGTAAATAGAGGCTGCCGGTCGGCTTGAGCACGCGGTGGAGCTCGATCAGGCGGATCGCCATCATCGCCAGATAGGCCATCATGTCATTCTCGCCGAGGAAGTCGCGCATCGCGCGCAGCAGGTCGAACGCCTTGGTGTTGCCGCTGCGCGCGACCTGGTCGAAGGCATCCTCGGCCTTGTCGTTCCAGTGCCACGTATCCTCGAACGCCTCGATCTGCGCGTCCGACCCGTCGCCGGTCTTCGACTTGAACAGGATATTGTAATTGGCGTTCGAATTGAACGGCGGGTCGAGATAGACCAGGTCGACGCTGTCGCTCGCGATCTGGTCGCGCAGCACGTTCAGATTGTCGCCGTAGAAAAGCTTGTTCACAGAGGTCCCCCGTTCGGCGCGATCAGCTTAGACGCGAGATTGCCGCACCGTCGAGATCTAAGACGGGCTGGGGACGCACCTGACACTTTAGGTCAGGCGCTCAACCGTTCCTTGCGCCGTCCGGCTTTCTTGCCGACGATTCCGCTGCCGGGATGGCGGCGGATCGATTTTAGGATTTCCAGCGTCTTCGGGTTTTTTGACAGGATTTCGATCAGGCCGACGGCCGCGTCACTTGGCGGAGCGATACCGCTTTCATATTTGCCGAAGGCACGCCGTCCTCCGCCAATGATCTCGCCGGCTTGCTCCTGGGTGAGCTTCAACGTTTTGCGCACGTCGCGCACATGCGCGGCATATTCACCGCGAAGCTCGGCATAGGCTTCGTCCGCCGCCTTGAGATCGGCACCGCTGTGGATCGCGTCGCCGTCGTCGTTTGGATACCAGCCCGGCACCTCGACCTCGCGCGCCAGAGAGCCATATTGAATGACCATCGTCCGCACGTCGCGAGTCAGCGTTTTGCCCGTTTCGGGATCGATGCGTGTCTCAGCCATTGTCCACCTCCTTGAACGAAACCAGCACCACATCGACAAGCGTTTCACCCGCGAACTTGAGGTAAAGGTAATACTCACCCTGCCGGCTCTTGTACGTGTCGTGCCAGCAACGATGATTGGGCGGATTGTGCGCCGTTTCGGACTTCACGAAATCCGATCGAGTCAGCGCCTGCACCACCATCACAACTTCCTCTCGCCCAAACCCGAGTGCCTGGGCAGCGCGAAAGGCCCCTGTCTTCATTTCCAGATTCTCGACCGAGGCGAACTTCGCCTGAACCGCCGCCAGATCATGATGGGCCTTACGCTTTACCGTCATGCAAATACACCTTCAAGGTTAATTTTGCAAGTCGCGATTTAATGCCGGGTTTCATTCGGTTTCATGGCCTTGGCGCGTGTCATTGCATCGTTTCGGTCGCATATCAAAACACCTCTTTCCATGTAGGAATTCGCCTGTCAGGCTCGCACGATGCGCGGACTTTCCTCCACCGTTGCCCCGACTTTCCCCAAAATTCGCCGCGACCCCCTCGAAATGGCGCTTGAGTCTACGACTCTTGTGACTTTAGTGAACTTAAGCGTCCGCAACCCGTCATGCCGGGATGGTTGGATCGCACGCTCCCCTTTCCTTCGCCGCGCGGCTTTGCTAAGGGGCGCCGCTTCCAACCCTTACGATTGGAAACCTGCCGCGGGAGGCACGCTTCGGCGCGCCGTCTGGACCGCTAAACTTGAACGGGCTTTGAGCGAGCGATCGCCTGGCCCCCTACAGAGTGAGACAAATGGCCAAGAAAATTACCGGTTACATCAAATTGCAGGTGCCCGCCGGCGCCGCCAATCCGTCGCCGCCGATCGGGCCGGCGCTGGGTCAGCGCGGCGTCAACATCATGGAATTCTGCAAGCAGTTCAACGCCGCGACGCAGGAATTGGAAAAGGCGATGCCGATTCCGACCGTGATCACGGTCTATGCCGATCGCAGCTTCTCGTTCACTATGAAGACGCCTCCGGCGTCGTTCCTGCTCAAGAAAGCGGCCAAATTGAAGTCGGGCTCGAAGGAGCCGGGCAAGATTTCGGCGGGGACGATCAAGCGTTCTCAGCTGGCCGAAATCGCGACCGCGAAAATGAAGGATTTGAACGCCAACGACCTCGTCGCGGCGACCAAGATCATCGAAGGCTCCGCTCGCGCGATGGGTCTCCAGGTTGTGGAGGGTTAAGACCATGGCGATCACCAAGAAAATCAAGAGCCAGGCCGACAAGGTCGACTCGACCAAGCTGTACGCCGTCGACGAAGCGATCGGCCTTGTGAAGAGCCTCGCGACCTCGAAGTTCGACGAGACCGTCGAAGTCGCGATCGCGCTGGGTGTCGATCCGCGCCACGCCGACCAGATGGTCCGCGGCGTGGTCAACCTCCCCAAGGGCACCGGCAAGGACGTCCGCGTCGCGGTGTTCGCGCGCGGCGACAAGGCCGATCAAGCGACCGCGGCCGGTGCCGAAGTGGTCGGTGCCGAGGATCTGATGGAAGCGATCCAGGGCGGCAAGATCGACTTCGACCGGGTCATCGCCACCCCCGACATGATGGGCCTCGTCGGCCGTCTGGGTAAGGTGCTCGGGCCCAAGGGCCTGATGCCCAACCCCAAGCTTGGCACGGTCACCCCGAACGTCGCCGAGGCGGTCAAGGCGGCGAAATCGGGCCAGGTCGAATTCCGCGTTGAAAAGGCCGGGATCATCCACGCCGGAATCGGCAAGGCGAGCTTCCCCGAGGCCGATCTCAAGGCCAATTTCGATGCCTTCCTCGACGCCATCGTCAAGGCCAAGCCGTCGGGCGCCAAGGGTAAATATGTCAAGAAGGTCGCGATGAGCTCGAGCATGGGCCCGGGCGTCAAGGTCGATCTGACCGAGGTCGCCGGGGCGTAAGCTTCGCTACCATGCGAACGAATCAGGGGTCGGAGCCAACGCTTCGGCCCCTTTTCTATGTCCAGACCAGTTGCGGGCGGCGCCGATCTTTGACAGTCTGATGACGGGGGGTGGCGATGGGCGGACTCAAGAAGAAAGAGTATGAAGCGCTGGTCACCCCGTTGCTCAAGGAATTGAGCGATGCGGCGCGGTGGATTTCGGAGACCGGCCAACGCCTCGTCATCCTGTTTGAAGGCCGCGATACCGCCGGCAAGGGCGGCTCGATCGCGATGTTCGCCAACAGCCTCAATCCGCGCCATTGTCACGTCGTCGCATTGTCAGCCCCGAGCGAGCGCGAACGCGGCCAATGGTATTTCCAGCGCTACGCCGAAAATTTGCCGACTGGCGGCGAAATCGCCTTGTTCGATCGCAGCTGGTACAATCGCGCCGGGGTCGAAAAAGTGATGGGCTTCTGCACCGCCGCCGAAACCGAGGCGTTCCTTGAGGCCGCCCCGCAGTTCGAGCGCCAACTGGTCGACGACGGGATATTATTGTTCAAATATTGGCTGTGCTGCGACCAGGAAAAGCAAGAGGAGCGGTTCGAAAGGCGGCTCAACAACCCGCTGCGGCGCTGGAAGCTGTCGCCGATCGACCTCGCCGCCCGCGACAAATATGATGCCTACACCAAGGCCCGCGAAGCGATGCTCGCCAAGACCCACACCAAATATGCGCCGTGGACCCTGATCGATTTCAACGACCAGTCGCTTGGGCGGCTGACCTTGCTCCAGGATCTGCTCGATCGGCTGCCCGACACCAAGCTGCCGCAGCCCGAAATCCTGTGGCCGCCGCTCGACGACAAGCCGATAAAGGAAAAATACGGCGTGCTCGATCCAATCGACGACTTCGATGTCGAATCGGCGGCGCGCGAAGACACTGACGAGGACAATTAGACGACGCAACAAAGAGGGGCATGCGATGGGCGCGTTACGACTCTTGACCAAGCTGACGGTCTATTACGTTATGATTGCCGCACTGGCGTGGGCCGCGGTGACCCTGTTCCCGTGGCTCAAGGATCATCTTCCGATCGGCGGGGTCAAGGCGATGATCACCCAGACCGACAAGGGCCTGCTCGGCGGCAGCTCGGCGCCGATCGCCGACGTCAAGAGCACAGGCGAAAGCTTGGTGTGGCTGGCGATCGCGATCATCGGCGCTTTGGTCACCGCGATCCCGGTCAGCGTGACCTATATGGCGATCCGCAGCGGCGACGAATATGATCAGTCGCTGATCAGCACGATCCTGATCCTGCCGCTGGTCGTCACCAGCATCGTGATCGTTGTCCAGAACTCGCTCTCGCTGGCGTTCGCGCTGGGCGGGATCGCTGGCGCGGTGCGGTTCAAGAACAGCCTCAAAAGCTCGGGCGATGCCTTGTTCATCCTGCTGTCGGTGGGGATCGGGCTCGCCTCCGGCATTGGCGCGGTCGAGCTGGCGATGGTGATGTCGATCGCCTTCAACTATTGCTTCCTCGCTTTGTGGTGGAGCGAATATGGCGAGCGCCAGGGGATGAAGCGCTATCTCAGCGACTTCAACCCGCACAACGCGACCAGCGCCCCGCTCCAGCCGCCGCCAACTCCAGCCCCGCCCGGCTCAACTATTTGAGACAGCGGGCGAGCAGTTTTTGTTCGACGCGCTGATCGGTGGCGATGTCGGCGAAGAAGTCTTCAAGATAGGCGATCGCCTTGCGCCGGTTGCGCTCGTCGAGCCCGGTTATCGTGCCGATCTCGGCGAGCAGTGCGCTGCGCTTGGCGCGGAAGTCGGCTGCGGCCGCGCGGGCCTGGACATTGTGCCTGCAATAGCCGCGATAAACCCGCCGCCGGACCGAAACGTCGGACCCGTCGGGGGGGACCGCATAGGGTGCGTCGACGAGGCCCGAAAAATCGAAGTCGTACGGCACCGGCACCAGATTGGCAGCGACATTCGAGCTGTTCGGCACTGCCAGCAGCCGGCTGTTGTGGCAGCATTCGTCACCTTTCGGACTCGCGGTGATCGCCCAATCGAGATTGCCGATCATATATTCGAACATCGCAACCCGAGCGGCGGCCGCGGGATCGATGCGAGTGATCGAAACGCGTTCGCCGACCGTCGCTGGTTTGCGTCCGATGCGCCGTCCAACGTCGTCGCGGTCCTCGATGAAGAAGCCGGGGCGCGAAATATAAGGTCGCGCTGAGGCACCATCGGCATAATCGATGGTTGCGAGCCGCGCGCGGAAGCTTTCGGGGGTAATCAGATTGTACAAACGGTAGGCGGCATATTCTAGCAAAAGATGTTGCTGGAACGCGCTGCTCGGCTGGCAATGGGTGACGAGCTTGAGCCGACGCTGATGCGCAAACACCGAAGTCGCGGGTGGAGCTTGCGAGAATTCGACCCGCAGCGGCGGGAATTGGCAGGTTTCGCGCCGCAGCCGGGTGATTCCGCGCGGCGTCAGGCGCACAGCATGGACTTCGCCGCTGCCCGACAGCGTCAGGCGGGCGTGGCGCGTCGCGACGTTGGTCCGCGAACCACTGATCAGCGCAACAATCGGGCCGCGGATTTCGAGCTGCATGGGCTGATCGCTGGCGAACAATGGGGTTGCTTGCTGCGCCAGTGCCGGGCCGGCGACGATTGTCGCGCCGAACAGTGCAAGCATCATGCGGATCATGGTTTTCCCCCTGCTGCGGTGCCGGGCGGGCGCGGCACATTGTGCGTGAAGACGCGCTCGCCGAGGATTTCGACATAGCCCGGGACGCCGCTGTAGGCGCGCGAAATGCCGCTATCGATCCGCACCAGCCGCCCGCCTTCGGACACCTGGACTCCGCGCAGCAGCGGGGTGTGGCCGATAACGATGCGCTGCGCCGCTGCCGCCTTGAGCACGATGTCAAGCTGCTCGGCGATCGGCAGCAGCGGCACCGCCGGCGCGGGTGCGCCTTCGACCGGCAGCCCGGCCAGCCCGCGATACCACAGCGGGCCGGCAGGATCGTTGATGATCGATTCGACCGCGGTTTCGCGCGCCAGCAGCGCCGCCTTGACGCGGCGATTGATGTCATCGAGCGGCACCGCCGCATAAGCCGGACTGAGGCCGCCGTGGACGAACAGTGTCGAGCCGAGACGGACGATCGCCGGCTTGCCGATGATCCATCGCCCAAGCTCCCCGGTCGGCGCCCAGGCGGCCTCATATTCGAGCTGTCCGAGCTTTGTTCTGGCGAGCCAGCGGTCACGAATCGCCGGCGCCGTCAGCGTCGCGTCCTGGCGTCGATACGCGGCTTCGATAGCCAGCCGATTGGCGGCGAAGACCTGGTCGCGGCGGCGCGCCGACTGGCGGTCGACGAAGGCGGCAAATTCGCCCGGATGGACGTACCGCAAATCATCGGTGACCATCATCGCTTCATGATTGCCGACCAGCACGATGACGCGCCCGCCAGCGCGCGCCGCCTCGCGCTCGAGCCGCATCAAATCACGAATGATCTTGAGCGAGTCGGGACCGCGGTCAACGATGTCGCCAGTCTGGACCAGCACCGTCTTTTGCCCCGTCCACCGGCCAGCGTCGTCGATTAGCTTCGCCGCGCGGGCGATCGCCCGCCACGCGTCAAAATCGCCGTGAAGGTCGCCGATTGCGACGATTCGTGCGGGAGTAACCCCCGGACCAGCTAATGCCGGCGCACCGGTCAGCGTTACGCCGACCAACAGCAACAGCGCAGACAACCACGACTTAAGGTGTTGCGGGATCATCGATGCCCCCCTGTCACAACCAGCGGGAATGGGGGCGCTTGCGCGCTTATTTTGTCAAGCGTCACAGCTGCAGGTCAGCGGCGCCGGCCGCGCTCGGGGCTGGGGCAAAGGCTCAAGCCGCATTCCGGTGCATGACGGGTTGATTGGGCCGCGAAATCGGCTATAGGCCCGCTCGTCCGATGGTTCGCTATGGGACACTCGTCCGAGACAGTCGCTGGAGCTTGCTCCTTAATTCGCGGCCTAGACGGGGACAGGAATTTAGACGGACAAGCGCTTTTGCGCCTCCGGTCGTGCGTTGGCTTCGGTCGCGCCCTTGATCCAGCCCCCCGGACATTTGCCTTTGTCGCCATCCGGCGACGGGCGCTTCGTCGCCAGTCGGCGGCGAGGTCGTTTGAACCTCGGCCAGAGCCTTGCTTTGGCCGAAAAGGAGTATGGCATGGATCGTTCGCAAAAAGCCGATCTGGTTGCCGAGCTGAAGAGCGTCTTCACCGAGACCAGCGTGGTGGTGATCACCCGCAATCTCGGCCTGACGGTGGCCCAGTCCACCGACTTGCGCCTGAAGATGCGCGACGCCGGAGCCCAGTTCAAGGTTGCGAAGAACCGGCTTGCCCTGATCGCGCTCAAAGGCACCAAGTACGGACCAATCAGCGACATGCTGACCGGCCCGACCGCTTTGGCGACCTCGATCGATCCCGTTGCGGCCGCCAAGGTCGCAGTGGAATTCGCCAAGACCAATGATCGTCTCGAGATCGTTGGCGGGGCGATGGGCGACACGCTGCTCGATGTGAACGGAATCAAGGCGCTCGCCGCGCTTCCGAGCCTCGATCAGCTGCGCGGTACGTTGGTTGGGCTCCTGATGGCGCCCGCCACCAAGATCGCGCGCATCGCCATCGAGCCCGCGAGCATGATCGCTCGCGTGACCGGTGCCTATGCCGCCAAGGCAGCCTGATTTTTCGCTAAAGTTTCAACGCACGACATCAAGGGCCACTGGCCCGCAAGGAGTTTAAAATGGCAGACCTCAACAAGATCGTCGACAGCCTGTCGGCGCTGACCGTCCTCGAAGCCGCCGAGCTGGCCAAGCTGCTCGAAGAGAAGTGGGGCGTTTCGGCCGCCGCTGCCGTCGCCGTCGCCGGCCCGGCCGCTGCCGCTGGCCCCGAAGTCGAAGAGCAGACCGAGTTCGACGTGATCCTGACCGGCGACGGTGGCAAGAAGATCAATGTCATCAAGGAAGTCCGCGCGATCACCCAGCTCGGCCTCGGCGAAGCCAAGGCGCTGGTCGAAGGCGCTCCGAAAGCGATCAAGGAAGGCGTCAACAAGGCTGAAGCCGAGAAGATCAAGAAGCAGATCGAAGAAGCCGGCGGCACCGTCGAGCTCAAGTAAGCTTCACACAGATTTCGTGGGTGTCTTGAAGCACCTGCGGATGG
>JAJAYY010000265.1 GCA_026785965.1 Sphingomonas bacterium | reverse complement strand
GATCCGGCCCGCGCCAGTCGCACGTCGCCGATCAACGTGATCAACTTGCGGTCGAGGTCATAGACCCCGAAATTGCCGCGCGCGCTTTCCGACGGGCTCGTCATCACCACCCCGCCCGAGGCGTCGAGCCGGCGGATCTGGATTCCGCCGCCCGACGAATAAGCCACCGTCAGCCGCGAGGTATCAAGCGCGAGCGTTCCTTGGCGGACCTTGACGTTTCCCGCGAACACCGCTCGGTCGGCGCGGTCCTGAACTTCGATCCGGTCGGCGGCGACATCGATCGGGGCATTGCTGTCGTGGCCCTTCAATGCCGACACCGATCCGCTCGTCTGCGCCAGCGCCGCGCCGGCAACAATCGCCAGCATTGCCGCGCCGATCAAAGGAAGGGTCTTCATCATCCTGCTCATCTGACTGCCCCCTGCACGATTTTCAAGCGAGCGCCGCCGGTCAGCAGCACTTCGCGGGTGCCAAGGTCGGCACTTAGTCGTCCCGCTTCGAACTTCCCGAGCCGCATCGCCCCCGCAACCCGGCCGCGGCTGACGAGCTGGCGCTTCTTGAGGTCGATCGCAACATCGCGCGTCTCCAGTCGATAACCGTCGGGCCCCGCGACCCGCACCGGGCCGTCGACCATCACTTTCTGGTCATCGAGGTTATACGACCCGTGCAGCGCGACGATCGACAGCGGCCCTTTGTCCAGGGCAAGCTGCGCGCGCATGCCGTCGATCGCGACCACCGGTTGGTCGCTGGTCGGCTGGATCGCGCGGTCGGCGTTGATCGCGAACTTCTGCCCCTTGTCGTCGGTCCCGACATAGCGCGCGGCCTCGACCCGCATGCGTTCTTGCGCCTCGTCGACCTTATTCTTGTCGAGAATGAAGCTGACATCGCCGCGCTTGTCGAACGGCGCGATCGCCAGCAGTGCAACCAGTCCGGCAATTGCCAGCGGCAAGCCGAACTTGGTCGCACGGACCAGCCGGTCGTGGCGGCTCCCGGGCTCGGCCCAATGCCGCTTCTGCGCTTGTTCGCGCCTAGCCGCTTCGGACATCGGTGCGTCCTTCAGCCATGCGCGAAAATATCCGTCTCGGCCCAGCCGGCGAGGTCGAGCAAGGCGCGCGCGGGGAGGAAATCGAAGCACGCCTGTGCCAGCTCGACGCGCCCCTCGCGCACCAACCGCTCATCGAGCTTGTGCTTGAGGCGGTGGAGGTATCGCACATCGCTGGCGGCATAGTCGCGCTGCGCGTCGTTGATCTCGGGCGCCCCCCAGTCGCTGGTCTGTTGTTGCTTCGACAGGTCCTGGCCAAGCAATTCCTTGACCAATTCCTTCAGGCCATGGCGGTCGGTGTAGGTCCGGATCAGTTTCGATGCGGTCCGCGTGCAATAGAGCGGCGCCGCCATAATCCCGAGGTAAGCGCGCATGATGGCGATGTCGAAGCGCGCGAAATGGTACAGCTTCAACCGTTCGGGATCGCTCAGCAGTGCTTTCAGATTGGGCGCGGCATAGTCGCTGTCGGGGCCGAACCGGACAAGATGCTCGTCGCCCTTGCCGTCGGCGAGCTGGACCAGGCACAGGCGGTCGCGGCCCGGGATAAGGCCCATCGCCTCAGTGTCGATTGCGATCGGCGAATCGGCCGCGAACAGGTCGGTCGACGGAAAGTCTTCTTCGTGAAAATATATCGCCATGGTTGCCTTGCCGCCTGCCGCGTCGGCGCTGAACCTGCGCTGACTTCACCCTTATTCCTCCCCTCTAGTCTGGATCAGCGGCGGTCGGCCAGTCCCTCGCCATCGAATCACTAGGAGCGAGGCCATTTTTCCTGTAAGAGCCGCCCCGTGCGCGCGGACTTTTTCGCGCGGCACGGCTGGTTGCGTGTCGTCCCCGCGCTGTGGCTCTTCGATTTTCGGGGCACAAGAGAGTTTGAATAGATGGGTTTCGATCGAGGGCGTAAAGGTGACCGCGGTGGTCGCGGACGTGACAAGCGCGAAGGTTTTGGGGGCGACGACAGCTTCGGTGGTGGCGGATTTGACCGCGGTGGTTTCGGCGACCGCGGCGGCTTCGGCGCGGCTCCCCCCGCTGGTGGCGGCTACAATGATCGTGGCGGCGGTGGCGGTGGCTATCGTGGCGGCGGCGGCGGCTTCGGCGGCGGTGCTGGCGGCGGCGGTGGTTTCCGCGGTCCTCCCGGCGGCGGTGGCGGCGGTGGCGGAATGCCCCCGCAGGTCGTTGGCGAAGGCAAGGGCATGGTCAAATTCTTCAACCCGCAGAAGGGCTTCGGCTTCATCGTTCGCGATGACGGTGGCGAGGATGTGTTCGTTCACATTAGCGCGGTCGAGCAGGCCAATCTTACCGATCTTGCCGATGGCCAGCCGCTTGAATTCACTTTGGTCGATCGCGGCGGGCGCATTTCGGCGACCAATTTGCGCATCGACGGTGAGCCGATGGAAGTCGTTCGCACTGGCGCTCCGGCACCGCGCGACGGTGCTGCTGGTGGCTTTGGCGCCGGCGCGGGCGACCGCGGCGGCCCACAGCGTCAGCTGACGGGCGAAAAGTCGCAGGGCACGGTCAAATTCTTCAACGCGATGAAGGGCTTCGGCTTCATCAGCCGCGATGACGGACAGCCCGATGCGTTCGTTCATATCTCGGCGGTCGAACGCGCCGGCCTGCCCACGATCAATGAGGGCGATCGGTTCGAGTTCGAGATCGAGGTCGATCGTCGCGGCAAATATGCCGCGGTCAATCTGACCCCGGTTCAGGGCTAAGCGACCAGACAAATGAAACGGCCCGTCCGGAGCGATCCGGGCGGGCTTTTTCGTGAGCCTGACGGTGCGTGGGAATTGCGATGAATCTGGTGGACGCCCAGCCGCGCGATCTTGACGCGCTTCATGCACTGGTCGAATCGGCCTTTCGCGGTGATTCGGCGCGGCTCGGGTGGAGCCATGAAGCCGACCTGCTTGATGGCCAGCGCACCGACATCGCCGAGCTCGAGGCGATTCTCGCCGACCCCGCACAGGCGCTGCTCATGCTGCGCGACGATGCCGGGGTTGCGGGCTGTGTCTCGCTTACCAACAAAACTGGCGGGTTGGCCTATCTTGGCATGCTGACTGTCGATCCGCGGCGCCAGGCATCGGGCCTCGGCCGTGACATCCTTGCCGCCGCCGAGCGCGTCGCGGCCGAGCGGTTCGAGGCAAACCGGATCGAACTCACCATCATCCCCCACCGCACCGAGCTGACTGCTTGGTACGAACGCCGCGGCTATCGCCTGACCGGCGAAACGCGACCGTTTCCCGCTGACGACCCGCGCTTCGGCCTGCCCAAGCGCGACGATTTGATCTTCGCGGTGATGCAGAAGCTGCTTTAGCTGACCATCGCCAGCAGCGTCTCGATCCGGTCGGCCTCGTGCGCCGGCTTGTCGGTGCGGATCCGGCTGAT
>JAJAYY010000264.1 GCA_026785965.1 Sphingomonas bacterium | reverse complement strand
GTGTTCGCCGAATTCCTGAACCTCGTCCGCGGCGAAGGCAGCGCCGCGCTTGTCGCCACCCACAACGAACGGCTGGCATCCAAAATGGACCGCATCGTCCGGCTTCACGAAGGGCATTTCGAATGAGCAAAATCCACTCGATTCCCGTCACCGCCGCCGATGGTTCGCAGTCCGACCTGTCCGACCAAGCCGGCAAGGTCCTGCTGATCGTTAATGTCGCGTCGAAATGCGGCTTCACCCCGCAATATGAAGGGCTCGAGGCGCTGCAGCAGAAGTTTGCCGCCGACGGTTTCTCGGTGCTCGGCTTCCCGTGCAACCAGTTCGGCGCGCAGGAACCGGGCGACGCTGCCGAGATCGCCAATTTCTGCTCGCTGACCTACGCGGTCGACTTTCCGCTGTTCGCCAAGATCGACGTCAATGGCGACCAGGCCGCGCCGCTTTACTCTTACCTCAAGAGCGAGGCACCCGGGCTGCTCGGGTCGGAGGCGATCAAGTGGAATTTCACCAAATTCCTGGTTGATCGAGCCGGCAAGGTGGTCAAGCGCTACGCTCCGCAGACCAAGCCGCTCGATATCACGCGCGAAATCGAAGCGTTGGTCGCGCAGCCGCGATGAGCGAGTTTTTCGCCCGGCGCTTCGCACCGCTGATGCGCCCGCTGTTCACCTCGCTGATAGTGTGCGCCGCGCTTACCGGGTGCGGATCCAGCAACCAGGACAAACTTGACGATAACCAGCTTTCTGCCGCGACCAGCACCGAGCCAGTCGCAGCCGACGACCGCTGCCGGGGCGCTGCGGCGCATGAAGCGGTCAAGCGCGAACTGTTCCGCCGTGCCGCCGAAGTGCGCGGATCGAATGGCCAAAATTACGCCAAGATCGCCAATTTCGCGGTGCTGGTGGTCGATGGCGCTGCGCCGGTCACGCCTGCTGCCCCCAACCAGGCGGTCGATTGCCGCGGGCACGCGACGCTGCGCTTGCCGGCGGGGCTCAAGGCGGTTGGCGGGCGCACCAGTCTAGCCGGTGACATCGGATATACGGTCGGCGGCGATCGCGGCCGCACGGTGACGCTTGGCCAGGGGGACGCGATCATCGTCCCGCTCGCGACCTTGACTCAGGATCGCGCCGCTTCAGCGCCCAGCCCGGTGATCTTAACGCCGCCCGCCCCGCGACCCGTCGCGCCGCCGCCCGAGGCCGCGCCAACGCCGCCGCCAGTCGATCCGGCACGCGCCGCCGAAGCGCCGCCGGGGCCAAGCTTCGATTGCCAACGCGCACGGACGCAAAGCGAGTTTGCCGTCTGCCACAGCGGTGCGCTGGCCGCGCGCGACCGCGAGATGGCGGCGCGATACCGCAATGCGGTGGCGCGCGCCGACCGCGCCCAGGCGCAATTGCTCGACGAGACGCGCACCCGCTTCCTCGGCTTTCGCAATGCGTGCGGGACCGACGATTGCATCGCCCAGACCTATCGCGGGCGAATGCGCGAGATTGACGACATCATGACCGGCCGCTGGCGCCCGACGCGCTGATAAACTGGGGATAAGTCGCGTTGGAGGCTGGAGAATGGCGGCGCGCTTGCCCATAGTCGAGGGATGACCCCTTACGTCCCGCTGCGCGTGTTTTCCTGCTTCACCATGCTTGAAGGGGCGATCGAGCCCAAGGCGATCGCCAAACATGCCGCGCGGCTCGGTTTCCCCGCCGCGGCGTTGGTCGACCGCAACGGCCTTTATGCCGCAATGCCGTTCGGCGATGCCTGCTTTGCCGAGGGGGTGCAGCCGATCATCGGCGCGTTGCTTGGCGGGTCGCGCCCGGCCGATGTCGGCCCGGCCGGGGCGCTCGACTGGCTCGTGCTGCTCGCCCAGGACGAGGCCGGCTACGACAATCTGTGCCGGCTCGTGTCGACCGCGCATCTCGATCGCCCGATCAGCGAGGAACCGCACGTCGTGTTCGACGCGCTCGACGGCCAGACCGACGGGCTCATTGCGCTCAGTGCGGGCGGGGAGGGCGCACTCGCGCGATTGTTCGCCGATGGCCAGGACAGCAAGGCCAAAGTCTACGCCACGCGCTTGAAGGCGTTATTCCCCGACCGCCTGTACATTGAACTGTCGCGCCGCGGCGACGCGATCGAGGAGGCCGCCGAAGCGCGCCTGATCGAGCTTGCTTATGCCTTCGATTTGCCGCTCGTCGCGACCAATCCCGCGCATTATGCCGAGCCCGATTTCCACGCCGCGCATGACGCCATGCTGTGCATCGCCGCCTCGACCTACATCGACAATCGCGACCGCAAGACCTCCTCACCCGACGCCTGGCTCAAGCCCGCCGCCGAGATCGAGGCACTGTTTGCCGACCTTCCCGAAGCGATTGCCAACACCGCGGTGATCGCCCAGCGCTGCGCCGTCGCCGCGCCGCAGCGCAGACCGATCCTTCCGCGGCTGAGCGACGACGAGGATGAAACGCTGCGCCGCGAAGCCCATGCCGGCCTCGAACAAAGGCTCGCGCATTTCCATGATGCCGACGCGGACCGTCTCCAACTCTACCGCGACCGGCTCGATTTCGAGATCGATGTCATCACCCGCATGGGGTTTGCGGGTTACTTTTTGATCGTCGCCGACTTCATCAAATGGGCCAAATCGTCAGACATCCCCGTCGGCCCCGGGCGCGGCTCTGGCGCAGGCTCTGCGGTCGCCTGGGCGCTGACCATCACCGACCTCGATCCGATCGCGCTCGACCTATTGTTCGAACGCTTCCTCAACCCCGAACGCGTGTCGATGCCCGATTTCGACATCGATTTTTGCGAAACCCACCGCGACAAAGTGATCAGCTACGTCCAGCAGAAATATGGTCGCGACCGCGTCGCCCAGATCATCACCTTCGGACGGTTGAAGGCACGCGCGGTCTTGAAGGACACCGGGCGCGTGCTGCAGATGAGCTATGGCCAGGTCGATCGCCTCGCCAAGCTGATCCCCAACCATCCGACCGAACCGTGGGACCTACCGCGCGCCCTCAACGGGGTGAGCGAGCTTCATGCCGAATATAAGAATGACGAGGGCGTCCGCCGCCTGATGGACCTGGCGATGAAGCTTGAAGGCCTGCCGCGTCACTCATCGACCCATGCCGCCGGCGTGGTGATCGGCGACCGTCCGCTCTATCAGCTGGTCCCGCTCTACCGCGACCCGCGCTCGGACATGCCGGTGACCCAGTTCGACATGAAATATGTCGAGGCGGCGGGGCTGGTGAAGTTCGATTTCCTCGGCCTCAAGACGCTGTCGGTGCTCAAGGAAGGCCAGCGCCTGCTCAAGCAGCAAGGCATCGAGATCGATTACACCACGCTCACGTGGGACGATCCCGAGGTCTACCAACTGCTCCAGCGCGGCGACACGGTCGGGGTGTTCCAGCTTGAATCCGAGGGCATGCGCCGGACGCTGGCCGGGGTCCGTCCGACCGCGTTCGGCGACATCATCGCGCTGGTCTCGCTCTACCGCCCCGGCCCGATGGACAATATTCCGTTGTTCGGCGACCGTAAGAATGGCCGCGCCGCGCTCGCTTACCCGCACCCGATGCTCGAAAAAGTGCTCGCCGAAACCTATGGCATTTTTGTCTATCAGGAGCAGGTCATGCAGGCCGCGCAGGTGCTCGCCGGCTACAGCCTTGGCGAGGCCGACCTGCTGCGCCGCGCGATGGGCAAGAAGATCCAGTCCGAGATGAACGAGCAGCGCGCGCGCTTCGTCGAGGGCGCGGCGAAGAACGATATCGCAGGGCCCAAGGCCAACGAATTGTTCGATTTGATCGACAAGTTCGCCGGCTATGGCTTCAACAAGAGCCACGCGGCGGCCTACGCTTTGGTCGCCTATCATACTGCCTGGCTCAAGGCGCACCACGCCGCGATGTTCTTCGCCGCGTCGATGAGCTTCGACATGGCGCAGACCGACAAGCTGGCGTTGTTCGTCGAGGACATTCGCCGTTCGGGGGTCGAATGCCTGCCCCCCTCGGTCAATCACGCGCAAGCCGCTTTCTCGGTCGAGGACGGCAAGGTCCGCTATGCGCTTGGCGCGTTGAAGGGCGTCGGCGAAAAAGCGATGGAGGCGCTGGTCGCCGAGCGCGAGGCCAATGGCGCGTTCAAGTCGATCGACGATTTCGCGGCACGGATCGACCCCAAATTATTGAACCGTCGCCAGCTCGAAAGCCTCGCTGCGGCGGGAGCGTTCGACGCGTTCGAGCCCAATCGCGCCGCGGTCTACGCCTCGGCCGAGACGCTCCTCGCGCACGCCGCCTCGGCCCATGACCAACGCACCAGCGGCCAGCACGGGTTGTTCGGCGGTCCTGCCGATGCCGGTGTGGCGCCGATCCGCCTGGCGCGCGACGCCCACTGGAGCCTGGCCGAGCGGATGGCCGCCGAGCGCGATTCGTTCGGTTTCTATTTCTCGGCCCACCCGGTCGACAGCCAGCGCCACTTGCTCGCCGCGCACAAGGTCAAGAGCTTTGCCGAATTGGCTGCAATCCGCGCCCCCGCCGATGGTGGCCGCTCGCAGACGATGATGGCGGGGATGGTCGAGAGCGTCCGCTGGCGCACCTCGGCCAAGGGCCGGCGCTACATGATGGCGACGATCTCCGACCCGTCGGGCCAATATGAAGCAACCGCGTTCGACGATGAACCGAGCGCCGAGCTCGAAGCCGCAGCCAAGGCCGGCGGGTGCGGGCTGATGACGGTCGAACTCGATCGCCGACCGGGCGAGGAC
>JAJAYY010000263.1 GCA_026785965.1 Sphingomonas bacterium | reverse complement strand
CTGATGGTGTTCCTGATCCAGAATGCGCAGAATCGCGACGCCTCGGCGATCCAGGCCAAGCTCGACGAACTGATCCGCGCGGTTGGCCATGCCCGCAACGAATTCATCGGCATCGAACATTTGAGCGAGGCCGAACTGATCGCGATCCATGCATCGCTCGAGCGCAACAGCGGCGATGAAGGGGCGCGGCATCGCGCGGTCGAACGACTGATCGAACGGCGCTAAGGAAAGCGCGCGGGCGGGTTGCCTGAGCGAAGCAGGGCAGCCATTATCGGAGCGCCAGGCAGTCGTCGAACGAGCGAGTATAGATCATGCACTTCATTCTGTTTGTGCTTGGCGCGGCCCTTCAGACGACCACCGTCGTGCTGCCGAGCGTGCCGCCGGTGCCACCGATTGCCGAACAACAAAACGACGGCGGAACGCATCCTCAATTGCTCAGTTTGCGCGAGGTATTCTCGCTTCATTCCTACCCTGTCGAAGCGTTGATCAACAAGGAGCAGGGAATTGCAAAGGCGCGCGTTTCGGTCGATGCGGCGGGGCGCCTGACGGACTGTCGGATCGAACAGAGTTCGGGTTCGGCCATCATTGATCGGGAAACCTGCGCCGCGTTGAGAGCGAGGGCGCGGTTTGCGCCGGGTCTTGACGCCAAAGGGCACCGCATCAATTCCACGCTTTTGGTCTGGGCCGAATGGGTCTTGCCAAAGGCTTCGATCTTGCCGTTCAAAGATAGCGGAATGCGGATCGTGTTGGCCTATGACGCGAAGGGCAAAGCGCAGTCTTGCCGGGTCGAAAAATTGTTCGACTCCGTCATCGAGGGCGACGCCTGTGCGCTTGTCGCCGACCAGCAGGAGCAGATGGTCAAGAACGAACTGGCCGGAAAGCCGCCGATCAGTCGGGAGATGGTGTTCGAGGAGGGGCAGCTGATTGGTGGACCCGATGGCGCAATCGCGATCGGCACGCGGAGTGGGGAGACCTTGTTGCGCAAGCAATCGATCGCCCTGACAATCGATCCTGACGGAAAATTAAGCGACTGCCGGCCGGTGTCGCTCGACCCACTGCCCGTCTTCATCGAAGCTCTGTGGTGCAGACGTTTTTTGGCGAGCGCAGAATCTAATCCGCTTCCGCCCAGCCAAGTCGATCGCTCGGCGCGCCACTCGGTCTATTATATGGCGGTCTATCTGCGCAGCGCTGCGCAATGATGATCGGGGCGGCAACGTCACCGCGGCCGCCCCGAACATTTTAGTCCATCAGGCTGGCTGGCACCGTCCCGCCATTGGCGGCGAGTTGGCGCATCACTTCCTTGTGCAGCCAGATGTTCATTTCGGCGCTGCCGTCCTTTTCGCCGGTGTAGCCGAGCTCGGTCGCAAGTTCCTTGCGGTTGTCGAGGCTCGAATCCATCCCCAGCAACTTCATCAGATCGACGATCGACGATTTGTAGTTGAGGTCGGGATTGTTCTTCTGCGTGGCGATGTCGGCGAGCGTCTGCCCGACGTCCACGCCCGTCCCGCCGATGGTCGGCGCGGGCTGGGTGGTGGTCTCGCCAGGGGCGCCGCCAGCCATTCCGGCGGGGATTTGTGGTCGCGAGGCGGGGTCGACGGTGGCGGTCTTGTGACCGAAAATGGCGTCCTTGATCTTGCCAAAAATGCTCATGGTGTTTGCTCCTTTACGCGTCGAGGTTGTGCTTGAGGTCGCGCATCTGGTCATGCCCGCTCTTGACCGAACCGTAAGCGGTTTCGACCAGGCTGCGGCACTCGGGTGACAGGTTGTCGTCCTTGAGCGCGTCCTCATATTTGGCCTTGATATGGTCTTCGCCGCGTTCGACTTCGTTGACGATCGCTTGATCGTCGCGGCCGGTGACCGCAGCCTTGAGATTGACGAATGCGCGGTGACCGGCGGCGAGCGCGGTGCCGTCATCTTCAGGATTGCCGCCAAGGCGACGCACTTCGGCGCGAAGCTGCTCGGCGACCGACGAGCGTTCGCTGGCGCGGGCGGTGAACAGCTCGGCAAAGCGCGGACTTTCGACGTCGGTGGCCGACGTGCGATAGCCGTCGACGCTGTCGATGGTGGTGGCGATAAGGCCATTCAATGTGCGGATGTCGTGACTGGTGTCGGTCATGATACTGTCCTCCTTGCGGGAAAAACGCGGACCAGGGCTTAGCTGGTCCGGTATCAACGCATGGAGGCATGCGAACGATGCGTTGTCGGTCGCTGTGACGCGGCGCCCTGCCGCAAGGCGGGATCGAGCTGATTGAACGCCGAACGGTGCTTGAGCGGGTTACTCGGTGGCGGTTCCGAACGGAATTTTGCGGGCTGGATTGCAAAGCGAGGGCGGGGCGCTAGCGTCGGCGCCAACCAGGGGAGACGGGCGATGGCCAGCCACAGTGCAAGGATGATGTTCGCGGCGATCGCGCTGACGATGACTGCCGCGCCGGCGATCAGCGAACCAGCCAATGTCCGCGCCGCGGTGGCCGCAAGCGCCGTGCGGAGCGCCGACAACCTCAAGCTCGATAGCGGGCGCAAACCGGCCGAGCTGTTGGCGTTTCTTGGGCTCGAGCGCGGCATGCGGGCGCTCGATCCGTTCGGCGGCAACCTCTATTGGGCCGAGATCATCGCGCCCGCGGTCGGGCCAAAGGGCAAGCTGATCGTGTGGCAGCCGAGCCAGTTCATGAGCGACAAGACCCAGGCCAAATTCGCGTCCTTCGCCGCGCGGCAGAAGAATGCCGCGTTGATGGCGAGCCGCTTCGAGACCCCGGCGTTCGCGCCCAACGCCTATGACTTCGCGTTGATCAACCTCGATTATCACGATGTGTATTGGGAAAGCGCCAAGAATGGCATCGCACGGATGGACCCCGACGCCTGGCTGCGCATCCTCTACGCGACGATGAAGCCGGGCGCGGTGGTCGGGATTGTCGACCATGCGGCAAGCGCCGGGGGCGACCCGCGGGTCACGGTAGAAGCGATGCACCGCATCGACCCGGCGGTGGTGCGCGCCGACTTTGTCCGCGCCGGGTTCGTGCTCGAGGGCGAAAGCGACATGCTGCGCAATCCCGCCGACGACCACAGCCTGAGCGTGTTCGACGCGAAAATTCGCGGCCACACCGACCGCTTCGTGTTGAAGTTTCGCAAGCCCGCCGCACCGGCGCGCGCGCGATGAGGGCACGGTCGAGCTGGACGGTGCTGATCGCGTTGGTCGCCGGGCTGTTGCTGGGAGCGCTGACCGCGCGCGCTGGAGACGGCTGGCGCGAGCCCGCGGTGCAGGCGGCGGCGACGGTCGGCGGATTGTGGCTCGATGCGCTCAAGATGACGATCGTGCCGCTGATCGTGGCGCTGCTGGTTACCGGCATCGTCGCCGGCGCTGGCCATGTCCGCGCCGGCGGAACGGCGCGGCGGGCGATCCTGTGGTTCGTGGTGATACTGACCAGCTCGGCCATCCTCGGCGCGCTGGTGACCCCGTTGCTGCTGGCGCTGTTCCCGCTGCCCGAGGCGGCGGCGGTCGCGCTTCGCACCGGATTGGCGGCGGTCGATACCAGCGCCACCGAGGGTGCGGTGCCGGGCGCGGCGGCGCTGATCCGCAGCTTCGTCCCCGCCAACATCGTCAACGCCGCGGCCGAGGACCGGACCCTCGCGCTGGTAGTATTCTCGCTCATGTTCGGCTTCGCCATCGCCAACCTGCCCGAAGCCAAGCGTCGTTTGCTCGGCAGTTTCTTCGACGCGGTCGGCGACGCGCTGCTGATCATCGTCGGCTGGGTGCTGTGGGTCGCGCCGATTGGCGTGTTCGCGCTGGGCTTCGCCGTCGGCGCCGGGGCGGGCGCCGCGGTGTTCGGCGCGCTCGTCCATTACATTACGATCGTCTCGGCGGTCGGCATCCTGGTATTACTGATCGCCTATGTCGTCGCGCTCGCGACAACACGCTGGTCGCCGCGCGATTTCGTTCGCGCAGCGCTGGCGCCGCAGGCAGTCGCAATCTCGACCCAGTCGAGCCTCGCCTCGCTGCCAGCGATGCTGGTCAGTGCCGAAGCGCTGCGCGTGCCCGAGCGGGTGCGCGACATCGTCCTGCCGATGGCGGTGGCGCTGTTCCGCGCGACCGGGCCGGCGATGAACATGGCGGTCGCCCTTTATGTTGCGCACTGGCTGGGGCTTGAGCCGAGCATCTCGCAGATCGTCGCCGCGACCGCTGTGGCGGCGGTTGTCAGCTACGGCGCTGTCAGCCTTCCGGGTCAGATCAGCTTCATCACCTCCGTCGCGCCCATCGCGCTGGCGCTGGGCGTGCCCATCGCTCCCCTGGCGCTGCTCGTGGCGGTCGAGAATATTCCCGACATTTTCCGCACGCTCGGCAACGTCACGATGGACGTCGCGGTCACCGGAGCAGTGGCGCGGGGTGATAAAGAGGAAGCGGACGCGGCGGCATAGGTGCGTGGAAGCGGCGCGGAGGGCGGTGCCGTCTAACTGACGCAGGCTCTAGCGTCCGGCGATCTGCCTGACCTGGTCCGCATAAAGCCGCCCAACCGGCTGCTCGCTGCCGTCGGCGAGTCGGGCAATCCAGCGTCCCGAAGGGTTGCGCGCGAAGCCGGTAATGTAGTCGCGCCGGACGATCGCCGAGCGGTGCAGACGGACGAACAGCGCCGGGTCGAGCCCGTCTTCAAGCGCGCTCATCGAATGATGGATCAGCCAGCTGCGCTTGGCGACGTGGAGCCGCATATAATCGCGCTCGGCCGATACCCGGTCGATGTCGCGCACGGCGATCCGTACCAGCCCGCTGAGGTCCGAGGCCCAGAATTCGTCAAGGAAGCGCGGTTCGTCGCCAAGCGTGCGCGGGGCGCCGCTGGTATCGCGCTGGGCAAGGAAAGCGCGGGCGCGGTCGATTGCGCGGACCAGCCGCGCCGCATCGGCCGGCTTCATCAGATAATCGACCGCGGCGACTTCGAAGGCGGCGACCGCGAATTGATCGAACGCGGTGACGAACACTATCGCCGGCGAGCGCTCGAGCCGCGACAAAGCGCGCGCGACTTCGATCCCGTCGAGACCGGGCATGGCGATGTCGAGCAGGACCACATCGGGGAGCAGTGCGGTGGCTTGGCGGACCGCTTCCTCGCCGTCATTGGCGATGCCGACCAGGTCCACGCCATCGATCCGCGCGAGCAACAATGACAAGCGCTCGGTGGCAAGCGGCTCGTCATCGGCGACGAGAATGCGCAGCGCGGGCTCAGTCATCATTGTCGATCGGAAGCGCGATGGACACTTGATAGCCGCCAGCGATTGGGCCGAAGCGACAATCGGCGCGCTCGCCAAAATGGGCTTCGAGCCGCTGGCAGACATTGGCCAGCCCGAGACCAGTGCCTTCGTGCGCGGGCTTGGCGGCGGGGGTCGTCTTGCCCGCCTTGGCAAGCCGATTGATGACGTCGATCTGCATCCGCCCGCCGTCGAGCCGCCGCGCCTCGATCGTCAGCAAAACCGGGTCGCGCGTCGCCGACACGCCATATTTGATCGCATTTTCGACCAGCGGCTGAAGGATCAGCGCGGGGACAAAAGCGCCGGCGAGATCGTCGGGAACGTCGATCGAGACCTTCAGTCGCTTGGGAAAACGGACCATCTCAATGTCGAGATAGAGCCGCTGCAACTCGATTTCCTGGGCCAGGGTGACATTGGCCGACGGGTCGAGCGACAGGCTGGTGCGAAAGAAGGTCGACAAGGCCATCAGCATTTCCTCGGCGCGGTCGGCGTGGCCGCTCATCACCAGCGAGGAAATGCTGTTGAGGGTGTTGAACAGGAAGTGCGGATTGACCTGGTAACGGAGCGCGCGGACCTGCGCGGCGTGGGCGGCGGTCTCGGCCACTGCGAGGCGGCGTTCGGTGAGCCGGGCGAGCTGCTGCTGGGTCATGGCGATGAAGATCGCGCTCCACGCCGCAAACAGAAAATACCAGGTGACGGTGCCGTCGGCGATCAGGCGCGGCATCTTGGCCGCGATGATCTGCTCGATCGGGGGCAGGTTCATTTCCAGCTGGTCGCCATTATTCTTGACGATGCGGACGTTGCTGCCGTGCTGGACAATGGCGAGGCCTTCCTGCGTGGTGATGCGCGATTGCTCGCCCATCGGCATCGTCCGCGTGGCGACGCGCAGCGACACGAACGACAGGATCATCGCTGCTGGAAGCGCCGCAATCGCCGCGACAGTCGCCATGCGGCGGACGCTGGCGCCGCGCGCGAGTAGCGCCAGCGCGAGGTAGATCAGCAAGGTCAGCCCGACGCCGACCAGCGCATTGATGACGCGGAAGGTCATCGCCGATGCGGCTTCCGGGCCAAGCAAAGCGCGAAGCAGCACGGTGCCGAGATAGAATAGCCAGAAGCCCGCGATCGAGCGCAGCGCGAGCGGCCAGTCGGCAAAGCGCGTGCGCATCCCGACGGCGGATGGCAATGGGGTGACGCGAACGTGCTTCATCGCCGCTGTTGTGGGCGCCGGCACCGCGCAGCGCAATCGGCCCAGCCGACTTTGGCAGAAGCGTCGCGCCCGCCGGTCGAACGAAGGCCCGTTCCGCGCCGGAACGAAGCCTTATGGCCGCTCGTTGGCCAAGCGAAGCTTAGATGGAGACGTTGATGACCGATCCCACCACCCAGGACAATGAAGCGCCGCCCGCGCCGACCTTGTCGGGAGCGCCCGAACGCGAGCTCGAACTCAAGCTCAAAAAGCGTCCCGAGGATAGCAATGCCAAGGTCGATGTCGGCAGCGACGAATCGATGGACGCGTCGGACCCGGTCGCGGCCACGGCACCGGGCGGCAATTTGCCGGGCGCGACCAAGCCCGCGCCGTCGTCGGGATTTCCCGAGGGAAAATAGAATAACGCCGGCGCGCTCGGCTAAAAATACCGTGCTCCAAACAACACAGCCGGCAGTCGATGTCGGCTGAGTGACTTATTTATGTTGCTAGCGTGACGCCCCTCTGATTCACTGATGAATGGGGGGTGGGAAATTGGTTAAGCGTTTTGAAACCAGCGCGGCCGCATGATCTCACCTGTGCAAAAGGAGTCGAGGTCATGACGACGAGAATTAGCCAGCCTGCCGGTGGTGCGCTGCTGATCAGCGAGATGAAGGAGTTCGCC
Source organism: Sphingomonas bacterium (assembly GCA_026785965.1). GTDB lineage: Bacteria > Pseudomonadota > Alphaproteobacteria > Sphingomonadales > Sphingomonadaceae > Sphingomicrobium. The sequence goes on along the minus strand of JAJAYY010000263.1, from coordinate 4,829 downwards.
GGCTTTCCGAAGTCGACGCAGCGCTACATCCGCCGCTCGCTCGACGTCGCTTTCTCGCGCTCGGACCCGACCGTGACCTGGGCGCGCGACGAAATCGAGGTCGCCTCGATCGCGGCGCAGGCGCGCTTCTACAAGCAGCTCGACCATCTGCGCATGCAGATCCCCGATGATAGCGGGCTCGACATGATCGAACCGTTCCTCGGCATGCTGGTGACGCTCAGCGCGTTCGACCTCGGCCAGGACCGCATCCCCAATTTCGCGGCGTTCCGCTTTCTCTATGAACGCTTGCTCGGAGCGGGCGTCCGACCGTGGCTTCCGGCCGCTTTTTGCGCCGCGTCGGCCTTGCCACACCTCCATCCCGAGCGCCGCCGTGGATTGCTCCAGTCGATCAGCGAAAGCGCGGCCACCGCGCCGGGCTGGTCGAACCGCGAGCCGGTGTTCTGGCCCGAATGGGTCGAAAAGGTCGACCAGGCCGCCGCGGCCTAAGCGATCGACGCAACAATTTGACGGAGCGCGGTGCATATCGCGCTCCGTTTTTTCATGCCCGTGATGGGGCGAGGCGGCCGACCAGCTCGGCGGCGAATTCGCTCAGCGTGTCGTCGCGCGCGCCGAGGATGGCGATGATGTCGCCCGGCAGCGCCTCGCCCAGCAGGGCGGCACCGATCGCCGCGCGCTCGGCGAGGTGGATGGCATCGCCGCCCGCCTCGCGGATCGCCGCCGCGAGCCATTCTGACCCGCGCGACCGATCGACCGTGCCGCCCTGATAGACTGGATCGGACAGATAAAGCCGGTCGCCCGGGCGCATCCCAGTGACGAACGTGTGGGCAAGTTCGTCGCCCATTTTGGCGAGCGGAGCGAAGCCGTGGGGCTGGAACATCAGCAGCAGGCGGCCGGGCTGGGCAGTGAGCGTGGCGAGGGTCGCGGCGATCTTGTCGGGATTGTGCGCGAAATCGTCGATCACCGTCACCCCGCCGGCCACGCCGACGGTTTCGAGCCGGCGTTTGAGCCCGGCGAAGCGCGCCAGCGCGGCGATCGCTTGGTCGAGCGGCAGGCCGAGCGCGTGGATCGCGCCCAGTGCGGCAAGCGCATTCTGGACATTGTGGCGGCCGGGGACGGCGAGGGTGACGTGGTGGTTTTCGCCGCCGGCCTCGAGCGTGAAGCGCGCGCCATCGGGCGCAAGGTCGAGCCCGCGTGCGACCAGCGTCGCCCCCGGCGCGTCGAGCCCGAACCCGACCAGGCGATCAGCGGGAAGCGCCTCGGCCAGCGCTCGCGCCTCGGGATCGTCAAGGTTGACCACCGCTTTGTTCGCCGCGCCAAGGAAGCCAGCGAACAACGAGCGAAGCTCGTCCATCGACTTGTGATCGAGGCTGATGTTGCCGAGCACCGCAACCGCGGGGCGGTACAGCGCGATCGAGCCGTCGCTTTCGTCGACTTCGCCGACGAACAGTTCGGGATCGCCGACCAGCGCCGAGGCGAACGGGGTCGCGGGCGAGACGAAATTCTTCATTACCGCGCCGTTCATCACGGTCGGCTGGCGGTGCATCGCGTGGAGCATCCAGCCGATCATCCCGGTGACGGTCGACTTGCCGCTGGTGCCGCCGACTGCGACGCTGATGGCGGCGGCGTTGAGCAGTCGGGCGAGCAATTGCGGGCGGGTGACGTGGGCGAGGCCGAGTTCACGCGCCCGGACGACGTCGGGGATGGTCTCCTCGACCGCCGCCGAGGTGACCAGCGTGGCGCCATTGGCGAGCCCGCTGCCGTCTTGCGCGAACAAGCGGATCCCGAGGCTGCGCAAATAATCGAACTTGCCCGCCAGCCGCCCCGCGTCGAGCGCACGGTCGCTGCCCGAGACTCGCGCCCCGGGGGCGCGGACGATTGGGGCGAGCGGCAGCATGCCGCTGCCGCCGACGCCGCAGAAGTGATAGATTGGAGGTGAGGCGGCGCTTTCGGGGTCGGTCATCGCCGCCGCCCTATGCGGACGCCGCAGCTTGTGCAAATCTTGGGCCCATGAAGATCGCCGTCGTCGCGCCGAGTTGCTCGCTCAACCCTGAAGCCGCAGACGCGGTCGCCGCGACCATCGCGGCGCGGGGCGACGCCGAGCTATTGGTCCACCCGCAATGCTTTGCCAGCGACGGGCATTTCGCCGGTCCCGATATCCAGCGGTTGGCGGCGCTGCGCGAAGTGATGGCCGATCCAAGCATCGACGCGGTGTGGTTCGCGCGCGGCGGCTATGGCTCGAATCGCATCGCCGAAGCCGCGGCGCGCGATGTGCCCGCGGCTGCGCGAGCGAAGCGCTACCTGGGCTATTCGGACGCCGGCTTCCTGCTCGCGGCGTTCGACCGCGCCGGGCTGCGTGTCGCGCACGGGCCGATGGTCCAGGACATACTGCGCGATGATGGCGCGGCGGCGATCGCGCGCGCGCTCGACTGGCTGACGACCGAGTCGGCCGCTGCGCTCGAACCGGGGTTGCAGCCGAAGCGGCGCGCGATGGCGTTCAACCTGACCGTGCTGACCAGCTTGCTCGGGACCGCGCTCGAACCCGACTTCGACGGCGCCGAGCTGTTGATCGAGGATGTCGCCGAGCATGAGTATCGCATCGACCGGGCGATGTTTCATGTCACCGGCAGCGCGGCGGTGCGGCGCTGCGCGTCGCTGAGGATGGGGCGAATGAGCGAGATTCCGGCGAATGAACCGGCGTTTGGGAGCGATGCGGCGAGCATCGTCCGCGACTGGTGCCGGCGCTCGGATATCGCCTTCGGGGGCAGCGCCGACATCGGTCATGACGCCGCCAATCGCGTGGTTCCATTCTACCTTGCGCGCGATTAACCACGCGCTTTGCGCCTCCCTCTTGCAAGAGGGTCCGAATCGCGCTCTACAAGTGAGCGAAACAACAGGAGGGCCACATGGCAAAAGATCCGAACGCGACACCACGTAAAGCAGGGGGCGGTCTCGCTCGTCCGGTCCAACCGTCGGCCGAACTCGCAGCGATCACGGGCAGCGCCCCGTTGCCGCGCAGCCAGGTCGTCTCGAAGGTGTGGGATCACATTCGCACCAACAACCTGCAAAATCCTGCAAATAAGCGGGAAATTCTGGCCGACGACAAGCTGAAGAAGGTGTTCGGCGTCGACAAGTGCACGATGTTCGAAATGAACAAGCATCTCTCGAGGCATTTGAGCTAGTCTCAGTCGCTTCGCGATATGAAGGGGCTCCGGCGACCGCCGGGGCCCCTTTTTCATGCCCTCAGCCGCGACCAACTGGCCCCCGAGTCGCGCCAGCTTCGATGCATTCAGGCGCGGATCGCGCTGGTCAGCGGCTCGGCGGTGACCGGATAGCCGCGTTCCGGGGGAATGCAGACGTGGGAAATGCCATCGCGATCCTCGATCCACGGTACGATCGTGTCGAGCGAGTGCAAATTGGCGTCGGCCAGCGCCTCATCGATCCCGGCAAAGCGAGCAATTCGCTCAAGATTGCGCTTGGTCGGGAAAATCGCGCTCGCCTCTCCCGCGGCGATGCGGGCGAGCAGCGCATCGGCACTCGCCCATTCGGCGGTTTCGCATTCGCCCGGCTGGGGCCGCGGCGACCATAAGCCGGGGAGCGCGGGGGCAAGGAAGAATAAGGTATCGAAGCGGCGCGCCTGCTTGAACGCCGGCATCCACCGCGCAAAGGCGGTGAGCGCGTCGAGATCGAGCGCGAGGCGGTGCGCGTCGAGCAGTTCGGCGAACTGCGCGCCATCGATCAGCGCTTGCTGAAGAAGCAAACCGAGCGCGGGATCGACGGCACCCGCCACTCCGGCAACGACCGCGCTTTCCTCGATCGTCTCACGGATCGCGGTAACCTTGGCGGCATCGTCGGGGCGGCCGAGCGCGGCGGCCAGCACATGATCGGCGGGATCGACCCGGCCCCCGGGGAACACGATCGCTCCGCCGGCGAAGGCCATGGCCGCGGCGCGCTCCACCACCAATATGTCGGGCGCGAGGCCGATTGCCGGGCGCATCACGACCAGCGTCGCGGCGGGGATGGGAGGGGCGTCGGTCATTGCCGGCACCCTTAATCGCAACGCGGCAAAGAAAAAGGGCCGGCATCCGCGAACGGATACCGACCCGCTTGCCTCCCTCTGCCCGAAGGCGAGGGAAAGCGATTACATCGCGTTGACTTCGGCGCCCGAAGTGGCGCCCGCGTTGACGTCGGCGTCGTCGATCGCATCTTCCTTACGATCGCCTTCGGCGTTGAGCGCGTCGGCCTGATTCTCAAGGGCCGCAGCTTCGCCCGGCGAAGCGGCATTGTCGGCCATCGCGTCAAGGTTGTCGGCGGCGGCTTCATAATTGTCGGCGACGTTGTCACCGAGGGCGTCGTCACCCTTGCCACCACATGCAGCGAGAGCGAGGGTAGCGGCGCCAACGATGGCGAAAGAAAGCTTCTTCATTCAAATTCCCCTTTGATCAGTGCGGCGGCGTCTGCGCCATTAGTGCACGGTTGGTTCCAACGCCGTTCACTTCATAACGGTTCCGCGACGGTCGTCGAAAAGTCAATCGCCTTGCATCAACCCGCCCCCGGCCTTATCTTGGTCGGGCTGGGAGCGTGCAAGCGCTGGCGGCTATGTCGGTAGAGTATTTGGTGGAATAGGCATTTCGGACCCGGGGGGCAGTACCCCGGCGCCTCCACCACCAGCGGCGGTCGATTCCCGTGAAGGAAGCGCCGTTGCTGATGGGGGCGAAACAGGATCGACGAGTGCAATAAAGGCCAGGTTGCCGATCGGTATGAGACCACCGCAAAGGCTCGTTCACACAAGTGCCAACGATAATCAGGCTCTTGCGATTGCCGCGTAACTG
>JAJAYY010000262.1 GCA_026785965.1 Sphingomonas bacterium | reverse complement strand
GACGCGAACGGTGATCATCGGGCCAACGAAGTATAATAGTCTCAAGCTGCTGCCCAAACTACGCTTGCCGCCCAAGGACCGGAACATAATTGTGACATTTCACTATTACGGGCCGTTCCGCTTCACCCACCAAGGGACAGGCTGGACAAACTTAAAGCAGCTGCGCGGTGTAACGTGGGGCAGCGTTGCTGAACGCCAGGCCATCCGCGATGACTTCGCCAGGGTTAGCGTTTGGGCACGCGCCAACAAACGGCCGATCCTGCTCGGCGAGTTCGGTGCCTTCGACAAAAGCGGTACTCCTCTCGACATGCGGGCGAACTATATTTCCGCAATCGCGTGCCAAGCGGAAAGGCTCGGATTTGCCTGGGCCTACTGGCAATTCGATGGCAACTTCATCGTTTGGGACATGAGGCGCGATACGTGGGTCCGACCGATCAAGGACGCGCTTATCCCTCGTGAAGCTCGATCCACCAGGTGCTAGCGCAGCCGCGCCGCGTCACATCGCGAAGGCGTTGAAGTGCTCGATCAACGTCGAACAAAATACGCACTTCACGCCATTCAGACCTGGCCGCTGGTCGTAGCGGCCGGACAAACCCATGCGGTGGCAGCATCGAAGAAACGCAAGCCGTCGTGACACATTCGAAAGCATCATTTCGAGATCTCCGCAGGTCAACGTCCCGCGACGATTACGACATGACATGATTTCGCCCGAAACAAAGCATCACGCTAAACGAAGCGTGCAGGGCCATCGATAACTCGCCGATCGCTCCGCTCGCTGGTTAGCTCGCCTTCTTCGCGGCGATCCAGCGGTCGATCTTTTGCTCGAGGATGGTCAGCGGCAGTGCACCGGTCATCAGCACCTGCGCGTGGAATTCCTTGATGTCGAACTTGTCGCCCAGCTCGGCCTCGGCCTTTTTGCGCAGCCGCTGGATGGTCAGCGCGCCGACTTTGTAGGCGGTCGCCTGGCTGGGGATGGCGATGTAGCGCTCGATCTCGGCGGTCGCGTCGGTCTTCCCCATGTCGCTGTGGTCGAGCATATATTTGATCGCCTGATCGCGCGTCCAGCCCTTGGCATGGATGCCGGTGTCGACCACCAGCCGCATCGCGCGCAACATCTCGTCCGACAGCGTGCCGAAGCGCTGATACGGGTCCTTGTAGAGCCCCATGTCGTAGCCGAGCGTCTCCGAATAAAGCGCCCAGCCCTCAACATAAGCGGTGTTTCCGCCAAAGCGCATGAAGCTCGGCAGCGCCTCATTTTCCTGCGCCAGACTGATCTGGAAATGGTGCCCCGGCGCGCCTTCGTGGAGGTAGAGTGTGGTGATCCCCGGAGTCGTCCGCGACGGCAGGTCGTACGCGTTGAAATAGAAAATGCCGGGGCGCGATCCGTCGGCGCTGCCTTGGCTGTAGCTGCCGCCCGCCTCGAACTTCTCGCGGAACGGCTCGTACGGGCGAATTTCGAGTTTGGCCTTGGGCACCGTCGAGAAATAGGTCGGCAGCAGCGCGTCGACGCTTTTGCCCACGTCATAATAACGTTGGGTGAGCGATTCGCGGCTCTTTTCCTTGAGCTTGGGATCGGTCCGCAAGCGATCGAAGAATTGTGCCAGCGTGCCCTTGAACCCGACTTCCTCGCGGACCTTTTCCATTCCGCTCGTGATCCGCGCGACTTCGCTCAGGCCAAGCGCATGAATCTCCTCGGGAGTCATCGGCAACGTCGTCGTCGATTCGATCAGATAGCGGTACAGCTTGTCGCCGCCGGTCATATATTTGAGGCCGACGCCGTCGCGCGCGCGCGGCAGATATTCGCTCTTCAGATAATCGCGCAGGCGCGCCAGCGCGGGGTACAGCTGATCACTGATCGCGGCGCGGTAAGCGGTCGTCAGGCGCGCGCGGTCGGCGGCCGCGATTGTCGCCGGAAACTCCTTCACCGGCGCATAATAAGGCGAGTCTTCGGGTTTCATCTTGAGCTGATTGTCGAGCTGCTCGATCATGTTGCGGACGGTCAGCTTGGTTTCGACCACGTCCGCCGTTGTGCCTTCGCGGAAGCGCCCGACGGCGCGGTCGAGATAGGTCGCAAATTCGGCGTGGCGCTTGAGATTATTGTCATAGTCGGCGAGCGTCTTGAACGGTGCCGCGCCCTTGCCGCTGGCGAAGGTCGGGTAGAAAGTGTGAAAGCCGAAGAAGTGGTTCATCGGCCGCACCTTGGTCAGCGCGAGGATGTCCGGCTGATACCCGCGCAGCGTGTCCTTGGTGGTATATTCGAACACGTCGTACGCCAGCTGGTCGGTGTCGTTCAGCGCAACGCGCGAAATCGCCGCGAGCGCGGCCAGATCGGCTTCCGACGCCGCTTTCTCAGCGGCATAATATTCGTCGGTGATGTAGTCGCCGAAATGGTCGGCGTAGCGCTGGTCGCCACGGAACAGCGCCTGAAGCGGATTGCGCTTCAATTGCGCCTCGTCGCTGTCCTTGAACAATTGGAACAGCCGGTCGTGCGCGCTGACTTGCGGCTCGGGCGAAGCAAGCGGGGCTTCGACCACCATCGGCGCGGGCGGTGTCAGCGGCGCGGGCGCGGTGGCGCAGGCGGCGAGCGGGATGAGCGAAACGCCAAATGTCAGGACACGAATCGAGACCATGAAAAAACCTTCGTTCTGGGTGTATTAGCCGCCTAATGCAGAAGGGGCGCCGCGGCAATGCCGCAACGCCCCTTCGATCAACGATACTCTCGCTTCTACCAGAAGAAGCTGTAGATCACGTCCACGACTTCGCCCGACCAGGTGTCGACCAGCACCGCATCGTCCCAATAGCGCACCCAGCGATAGCCCGCCGGCGCGTAGGGCAAGCGATACTGCCACGGATCGTTGAGCCAATATTGGCTACGGAAATAGCTCGGCCACATGCGCCACCCGATATCGTAGCGCTGATAGCCCCAGCCGAACGGATCGAAATAGAAGCCGAGGTTGAACAACGAGCGGTGGCGCCGGCGATAATCGTTCCAGTCATAGCGCCGGTCATGCCGCCAACCATGGTTCCAGTTCGACTGCGACGTCGGGCGCTGGACGACCGGCGGCGGCGGCTGCGTGCCCGGCCGCGGCGTATGGCTGATCATCGGCGGGCGCGAGGCCTGCGTCGCAGCAAAGCGGTCGCGCGCGTCCTGATGG
>JAJAYY010000261.1 GCA_026785965.1 Sphingomonas bacterium | reverse complement strand
GTCCATCACCTGCAGGAGGATGTTGAACAGGTCGGGATGGGCTTTCTCGATCTCGTCGAGCAACAATACCGAATGCGGCTGCTGGTCGACCGCATCGGTCAACAGCCCGCCCTGCTCATACCCGACATAGCCCGGGGGCGCGCCGATCAGCCTGCTGACCGAGTGACGTTCCATATATTCAGACATGTCGAAGCGCTGGAGCGGGATCCCCATGACCGAGGCGAGCTGGCGCGCGACCTCGGTCTTGCCGACCCCGGTGGGGCCCGAGAACAGATAATTGCCGATCGGCTTGTCGGGCTCGCGCAGGCCAGCGCGGCTCAATTTGATCGCCGAGGCGAGCCGCTCGATCGCCAGATCCTGACCGAACACGACGCGCTTCAGGTCCGCCTCAAGCGTTTCGAGCACGCGCTTGTCGTCGCTCGACACCGATTTGGGCGGGATCCGCGCCATCGTCGCCACCACCGCCTCGATTTCCTTGGTGGTGATCAGTTTCTTGCGGCGCGAAGGCGGGACGAGCATCTGCATCGCGCCAACCTCGTCGATCACGTCGATCGCCTTGTCGGGCAATTTGCGATCATGGATGTAGCGCGCGCTGAGTTCGACCGCCGATTTGATCGCGTCGGGGGTGTAGCGGACCTTGTGGTGTGCCTCGAACGATGAGCGCAGGCCGGCGATGATCTTGATCGTGTCCTCGATCGTCGGCTCGTTGACGTCGATCTTCTGGAAACGGCGCAGCAAGGCGCGGTCCTTTTCAAAATGGTTGCGGAATTCCTTGTAGGTGGTCGAGCCGATGCAGCGGATCGCGCCCGATGACAAAGCGGGCTTGAGCAGGTTCGACGCGTCCATCGCCCCGCCGCTGGTTGCGCCGGCGCCGATCACCGTATGGATTTCGTCGATGAACAGGATCGCGTCGGGCAGCTTTTCGAGCTCGTTGACGACCGACTTCAAGCGCTCCTCGAAGTCACCACGATAGCGGGTGCCGGCGAGTAGCGAGCCCATGTCGAGCGAGTAGATCACCGCCGGCTTCAACACCTCGGGAACGTCGCCCTCGATGATCTTGCGCGCGAGCCCTTCCGCGATCGCGGTCTTGCCGACGCCGGGATCGCCGACATAGAGCGGGTTGTTCTTTGAACGGCGGCACAGGATCTGCACCGTACGGTCGACTTCGGCCATGCGCCCGATCAGCGGGTCGACCTTGCCCAACTTGGCCTTGTCGTTGAGGTTGACGGTGAACTGCTGGAGCGCGCTTTCCTTCTTGTCGCTGCTCTTGGTCTCGGTCTTCTCCTCGGCGCCGCTCGGGGGCGCGATTTCGGGCGAGGCTTCGCCCTTGCCGACACCGTGGCTGATGAAGGTCACCGCATCCAGCCGGCGCATGTCCTGCTGCTGGAGGAAATAGACGGCGTAGCTTTCGCGCTCGGAGAATAAGGCGACGAGCACATTGGCGCCGGTGACATCGTCGCGGCCTGACGACTGGACGTGGAGGATGGCGCGCTGGACGACGCGCTGGAAACCGCTGGTCGGGGTCGGATCGGTCGCGCTGTCGGCGACCAGCGCCGACAATTCGCTGTCGAGATACTGTTTGACCGTCGCCTTCAATTCATCGCGATTGACCCCGCAGGCCGTCATCACCTGGCTGGCGTGGGTATCATCGACCAGCGCCATGAGGAGGTGCTCAAGCGTGGCATATTCGTGGCGCCGCTTCGACGCCTCGCCGAGCGCATTGTGGAGGGAGGTTTCGAGTTCACGCGCGAAACTGGGCATTCGGGTCTCCTTGGCCCACCAATGTCGGTGACAAGGCCCCGCCGATCAAGGGCCGGGCGGCGAATGAACCGAACAGTCTATCGTTTGAATATGTCATCGGCGGCGCTGCGGTGGCGTTCGGCGTCGTCGCGGTGGCGCTCGACGCGCTCGATCTCGCCCTTGAGCGTTTGTATCCGCGCGGCAAGCTCGTCGAGCGACAGCGGGCCGAGGTCCTGCTTGACGAGCGCGACCAGCGGATCGTCCGGTTTCGAGGAGAAGAGATCGTCGAAATCCATCGGGGCCAGCGTTGACCCGCGCTGCACCCAAGTCAATAAGCGCCTTGACCAAAATGGGTCGTGGGGACGTGAATGGCTGAGATGATCCCGGACGTGATGCGCGTGGTCGAGATTGCCGCGCCGGGCGGCCCCGAGCAACTGCGGCTGGCGTCGCGCCCGACCCCGCGCCCGGGGCCGAGCGAAGTGCTGGTCAAGGTTGCCGCCGCCGGGGTCAACCGCCCCGATGTGCTGCAACGGATGGGGGTTTATCCGCCCCCGCCGGGCGCGAGCGACATCCCCGGACTTGAGATCGCCGGGACGGTAGTGTCGGCGGGTGCCGGCGCGACCCATTTGATCGGGACCAGGGTCTGCGCATTGGTCGCGGGCGGCGGCTATGCCGACTTTTGCGTTGCGCCGGTCGGGACCTGTTTGCTGGTCCCCGAAGTGCTGCGGATGACCGAGGCGGCGGCGTTTCCCGAAACCTTGTTTACAGTGTGGGTAAACCTGTTCGAACGCGGGTTCGCGGCCGATGGCGACACCGTGCTGGTGCATGGCGGGACAAGCGGGATCGGAACGATGGCGATCAAATTGGGCGCCTTGTTCGGGCTCGACGTGATCGTCACCTGCGGCTCGGACGACAAATGCGCCGCGGCGGTCGAACTCGGCGCGGCTCACGCCATCAACTATCGCACGACCGACTTTGTCGAGGCGGTCCAGCGGCTGACCGACGGCCGCGGCGTCGCGGTGGTGCTCGACATGGTCGGCGGCGACTATGTCCCGCGCAACCTCGCCTGCCTGGCGGACGACGGCCGCCATGTCTCGATCGCCTTTCAGCGCGGGCCGAAGGCCGAGGTGTCGATCGTCGAGATCATGCGCCGCCGCCTCACGCTGACCGGATCGACGCTGCGCGCGCGGTCGGTCGAATTCAAAACCATGGTCGCCGACGAACTCGTCACCACCGTCTGGCCCTATGTCGAGGGCAACCGGTTGAAGCCGGCGATGGACCAGGCCTTTCCGCTTACCGAAGCCGCCGCGGCCCACGCCCGGATGGAAGCCGGCGATCATGTCGGCAAGATCGTGCTGGAGATGGCCGGGTGATCGCGGTCGGCTGACCGGTGGTCGCGCTGTAGGTGTAATTGGTGACATTGCCGCGCGCGTCGGTGGCGGTGAGCGGCTTGTTGCAGGTCACGGCGGGGGTGCGGGTGGCGCATGTCCACGTCTGGGTCGCGTCGCTCGGCGGGTAGCTCGACAAGGTGACGATCGGCGCCAGCGGCGAGCCGGGCTTGGGGGTGAGAATGGTCTTGGTAGTGTTGCCCCGCGGGTCATATTCAAACTCGGCGGTGTTGAGCTCGGGCGCGAAAAAGTGATCGCCTTCGGCAAGCGGGAAAGTGGACGAGCGCGCGGCTGGGAATTAAGTGCATTTAGTAAACTGTCACCGTAATCACCGTTGAGTGCACTTTCACCGTAACGCACATGAGCTGATTATGGTTCTCCTTAATATCCATAGTTATTTTTCTCCCACCGACGTCCGCTCATGCAAACTAAAGCATAACCTTTTAATATTGTCTTTTCGACCTATTATAACTATTCCATTAGCTGACGTTTGAATTGATATAATGTCAACTTTGGAACTAAATATGAGGAAGTTTCTGACAGGACGCCAAGAACTACTACTACATTTATATAAACTTTTATTATTATCTAATATTGTTTCAACAACAACTATGTCAGATTGCTTAATCTCTATACTATATGGAACAAAGTGACGCATCGATAATGCGAATATTGCATACCAAATTAAAAACAACGTGAAAGATAATTCGTAATTTGCGAATGCCATTCCGAGCGCTAAGCATACGCAAATAGCTAATGACGGCATTTTTAATTGATCTAGATAGAAAATTGGGAAAATCAAACTTCTCCACAACGGATATACCGGTTTTGTGGTATAAGTCATCAGCAAGCAATTCCACTCCTGTTAATGGCCTTGGCGGACGCATTATTGTTTTTTTGATCATAATAGTAGACCAATGCGCCCACTCCGATTGCTATAAACGCAACGCCACCAGTAATAATTCCCGCCGCGATGCCTTCTGCAGCTGCGAAGCTAATCCCTAGGGCTGCTCCCTGAGCTTCCGGAATGAGCATTAGTGCGCCGATTCCACCGCCCACTATGCCGGCTGCGCACGTGCTGCGTTTTTTGCTGGGTCCCGGCGGTCGAGTGACTCGATCCGTTTTGGGTGTCCTTTGCAGCCTCGGTGGCTTTTCACGTCCCCCGCCGCCCCGAACGCCCCCCCCTCTGCTGCCGCCTGGTTCAGAAAATCCTTGGGAACAATAGGTACTGGAACCCGTCACCGTTTCTTGTTGTACCAACTCGCCCTTGACCAAGACCCATTCTACAATTGTCGTTGGTCTCACAGTGTAGCAGTTTAGGGAAATCAATCCGAGCGGATCGGTCCAGTTGACCGGATCGTTCTCCACATAGGAATAGAGATTCATGCCTCCGGTGTACCCGATCGGATCAGTCTGCAGGAACCGCCCGCCGAACGTCGGTTCATACATTCGCGCCTTGTAGTAATAGGCCCCAAGCTCAGGCAGCCAGGTCTGCCCGGTATATTGGAACCGGCCGGCGTTGGTGTTCTGCGGTTTGCCATATTCGTCGTAGCGGTTGATCGTGGTGACCGCGCCGGTGGTGTCGCTC
>JAJAYY010000260.1 GCA_026785965.1 Sphingomonas bacterium | reverse complement strand
GGGGACAGGGCTTAGGCGCTTGTGGCATAGCCCGCCGCCATGCCGAGCGCGGGCTCGGCGCGCAAGTCCACCGCGCCGCCGACCTGCGCCGAAAGCCGCGCCAGCCAGTCGGGGGTGATCGCCGCGATCACCGCCGGATGCGCGACCAGGCGGACCGCGCCGCCCTCGCGCGCGGCCCGGCGGAGCAGCGCTCGGGCCTCGAACGGTGCTCGTTCGCCGGCGAGCTCGAACAGGCTGGCATGGCGCCGCGGGCGGACGATCTGAAGGAATCCGAAGCCGTTGACCGCGGTGCGCTCGAATGGCTGGGGAATGATCGCGTCGACCGCTTGGGCGATAGCCTGGCGAGCGCCTTTGCCGCTGATCGTCGGCAAGTCGATCCCGACTGATCCGGTGATTCCGTGGCGGCGGATGGCGTGCGCCGCGGCAATCGCGCCGGCCATTGCCAATTGCTCGGGCGGAAGAGTGCCATCGACGTCGATCAGCGCCATCGCCGGGGTCAAGGCAATGCGCAACTCGCCGCCGGTGAAGGCGATGATCCCGCCGCGCGCTTCGTCGAGCAGGTCGGACCAGCCTGCCGCCTCAAGCGCATCGGCCGGTGAAGGAAAGGCCAACTCGCGCCCGTCGAGGGGCGGCGCTGGGTGTGGTGCTTCGTCGCTGAGGCGCGCGAGCGGACGCTTCCATGGCTCGGCGCCGCCGAGCGGCTCGCGGGTCACTTCGATCGAGATCGTCGCGCCTTCGGTCACCCCGGGTGCGCCCTTGGGGAGCAGATATTCGTGGTCGCCGGCGCGGGCGACGGGGTTGCGGCCGGTGCTGACCAGCCGCGCGGCGAGGATCGTCCCCGCGGGCGTGAGGCCGTCGCGAATGATCCGCGCCTCGACGATTCGGCCATCCTCGATCAGCGCGTGGCGGGTCTCCCCAATGCCGCGCTCGATCAGCCACTCAGGCAAGGTCGAACCCCGCACTCTTGAGCATGTGGCGGGTCTCGGCGAGCGGCAGGCCGACGACATTCGAGTAGCTGCCGGCAATGTGGCGGACGTACACTTCGCCATAACCTTGCAGCGCATAGCCGCCGGCCTTGCCGCGCCACTCGCCGTGGCCAACGTAAAAATCGATTTCCTCGGGGCTTAGCCGTTTGATCGCGATCATCGTTTCGACCAGGCGGGTGCGCTGCCCGCCGCCGGGCAGCGCGAGCGCAACCCCCGTCATGACGCGGTGACGACGGCCCGAGAGCAAGGCCATGCACTGGCGCAGGGTCGCTTCATCCTCGACCTTGGGCAGGATCCGGCGCCCGACCGCAACCACGGTATCGGCAGCGAGCACGAGATCGTCGGGATAGCGCGCGGCGACGGCAGCGGCTTTCTCGGCGGCGAGCCGCACCGCGTGAACGCGTGGCAGTTCGCCAGCGGGAATGCGTTCGTCGATATCGGCGGGGTCGATCGCGTCGGGCGTGACGCCGATGCGCGCGAGGAGGTCAAGGCGGCGCGGGCTCGCCGAGGCGAGGATCAACCGCATCAGGCGTTCGGCGTCGGGCCCCCGCGACCGGGCATGAAGCGGTAGGTGATGCGCCCCTTGGTCAGGTCGTAGGGCGTCAGTTCGACCAGCACTTCGTCGCCAGTCAGCACGCGGATGCGGTTCTTGCGCATCTTTCCCGCAGTGTGGCCAAGCACTTCGTGACCATTCTCCAGCTCGACGCGGAACATCGCATTGGGCAGCAGTTCGACCACCCGCCCGCGCATCTCGAGAAGTTCTTCCTCGGCCATTCAAATCCCGTCGTTCTTGCAAAAAGTCGCGTCCCTTTAGCGGCCAAGCGCGAATAAAGGAAGCGGGGCAACCGGCCGGTCCGGGGGACCGGCTGATTGCCCCGCTGGGCGGAGCGTTGCTGCTCCGCCTGCCGCTGGTTGGTCAGGCGGCCGCGCGCTCAGGCTGGATTATGCTTGGCCAGGAACGCCTCCATCGCCTTGAGGAATTCAAGCCGGTCCTCGGAGCGCGAGAAGAAGTGGTCGGCCTTGGGCTGCTCGATATAGGTCACGTCCTTGCCCGCCGCTTGCAACTTGCTGGCCATCTCGCGGCTGTGGCTGACCGCGACCCGCGTATCGCGCTTGCCGTGGACGAGGAGGATCGGAATCGAGATTTGCTGCGGTGCGTTGATCGGTGAGACGCTGCGGAAATCGGGCGCCTGCTTCTTGAGCCAATTTCCTTTCTTGCTGCCAAACAGGTCGCCATATTGCATCCGGCTCAGCTTGTTCAGGTCGGACACGCCGGCGTAGCTGATCGCGCAGCGGTAATTGACCGCGTCGCGCTGCGCCGCGCGGATCGCGGCATAGCCGCCGTAGGACGCGCCCGCGATGCACACCCGCTTGCTGTCGGCGATGCCTTGCTTGGACAAAAAGGCGATCGCGTCGATCAAGTCATCCTGCATCTTCAGGCCCCACTGGCCCTCCCCCTTTTCGGAGAAGGACGTGCCGAGGCCCGAGGATCCGCGATAGTTGGGCTGGATTACCGCATAACCGCGGTCGGCGAGGAATTGGGTCCACCAATCCCAGTCTTCATAATCGCGTGCCGACGGGCCGCCGTGGGGCAAGACGATCAACGGCAAATTCTTCATCTTGCCGCGCGGCAAGGTCAGCACCGCCCCGATCGGCAAGCCGTCGCGCGCGGTGTAGGTGACCGTGCGGACGGGATGCAGCTTCGACATCTCGATCGCAGGATTGACGTAGCCAAGCCGCGTCATCGCGCCACTCGCGCGATCGTAGAGGAAGTAAGCCCCCGGCGAATCGGCGGCGCCGAACAGCACGACCGCGCGGTTCAAATCATCGCTGTACGACACGATGCTGCCATTGCCGCCGCGCACCTTGCTGTTGATTTCGGCCTGCAGCGCGCGCATCGACGGGTCAATCCACTCGGTGCTGACCGCCCCTTCGGCGCGGATCACTCCGGCCAGCTTGTTGCCCGAGCGATCGGACTTGATCCCGCCGATGTCATAGCCCTTGCTTGCCGCGACCATCGTGCCTTGCTTGAGGTTGGTCAGGTCATACTCGTAGACCGAGGAAAAGCCGTCGGCGTCATCGCGGATCGCGATCGCCTTGTCTCCGCCGGTGAAC
The DNA here is from genome assembly GCA_026785965.1 of Sphingomonas bacterium. Lineage (GTDB taxonomy): Bacteria > Pseudomonadota > Alphaproteobacteria > Sphingomonadales > Sphingomonadaceae > Sphingomicrobium. The sequence continues at coordinate 1,604 of JAJAYY010000260.1, read as the reverse complement.
AATACCGGGACGACCAGGCTTTCCGCAGCGGTCGAGCTGTGCGCGATTTCGCGGAAATCATTATTCGCCGAGGAGCGATAAAGGACGCGTCCGCCCTCGCTGCGGATGTTGCGGCCGACGCCCGCGCGGACGGTCCCCGAACCATCGGCGATCCAGTCAAGCACGCCTTCGCGCGATGCGACATCGAGGCTGCTGCGGTCGTTGGAGACGTCGACTTCGTAGACTTCGGGCCAGAAGCCCGGCTCCTCATAATAGATTGAGCGCTGCACCGCGATTTTGACCCGCGGCGTGCCATCGTTGGCGATCCACACCAGATCGCTGCCGTTTTGCGCGATGTCGCGCTTTTTGTGGAGCAATGGACTGATCGTCTTCCCGTCCGCGCTCACGCCGAGCGCGCGCTGGACATAGGCTTCGCCATTGATTCCGAACGGCGCCATCGACCCAATGCCGACCACCAGCCAGCCATTATTGACCCAACGCCAATAGTTGAGGTCATTGTCGCCCGTCGCGACGATGCGTGGAGCCCCGCCATCCATCGGGATGATCATCAGATATGGCTCGCCGCGAACCGCGACCTTGGCCGCGAGCAGGTTGCCGTTGGGCGACAAGCGCGGTCCATCGATCGGCGACAATACGGCAAATTGATCGACCGGACGTGGCGCCGTGATGGTCGGCGCGGTGATCGCGCTGACCGGCACCGATGCGATCGAAGCGGCGATCGTCGCGCCCGCTAGGCGAAGTAAGAATTTACGCATAAAAAACCCCTTAGCATCCGCCGGACACTAAGGGGCTGATAGTCGAAATCAAGTAATCAAGCCGACATTGCGGCAGGAATTCATTACATTGGCGGAGCAGAGCTTCCCGCTGCCAGCGCGGCGAGCAACAGCAAAGCGACGATGTTGGTGATCTTGATCATCGGATTGACCGCCGGACCCGCGGTGTCCTTGTACGGATCGCCGACGGTGTCGCCGGTCACCGCGGCCTTGTGCGCCTCGCTGCCCTTGCCGCCATGGTTGCCGTCTTCGATATATTTCTTGGCATTGTCCCACGCGCCGCCGCCGGAGGTCATCGAGATAGCGACGAACAGGCCCGAGACGATCACGCCGAGGAGCAAGGCGCCGAGCGCGGCGAAGCCCTCGGCCTGACCCGCGACCGCAGTGATCACGAAATAGACGATGATCGGGGCAAGCACCGGGAGCAGGCTGGGCACGATCATCTCCTTGATCGCCGCCTTGGTCACCAGATCGACCGTGCGCGCATAATCGGGCCGCGACGTGCCATCCATGATTCCGGGGTTGGTGCGGAATTGCTCGCGGACGTCCTTGACCACGTCGCCCGCCGCGCGGCCGACCGCGGTCATCCCCATCGCCCCGAACAGATAGGGCAGCAATGCGCCGAGCAGCAGCCCGACGATGACATAGGGATTCTCGAGGCTGAAGTTGACCGTCAGGCCCGGGAAGAACTCCTTCAAGTCGGTGGTGTAAGCCGCGAACAGTACCAGCGCGGCGAGGCCGGCCGATCCGATCGCATAGCCCTTGGTCACCGCCTTGGTGGTGTTGCCGACCGCGTCGAGCGCATCGGTCTTGGCGCGGACGCTGTCGTCC
>JAJAYY010000259.1 GCA_026785965.1 Sphingomonas bacterium | reverse complement strand
TTGCGACCTCGAAAAAACGCTCGACATGGTCGTGCCGCAGAAGTTCAGGAACGCGGGCCAAGTGTGCGTCTCGCCGACGCGCTTCTACGTCCAGGAAGGTATTTACGACGCCTTCTTGAACGGCTTCGCCGAGCGCACAGCCAAGGTGACGATGGGCGACGGGCTAAGTGCGGACACGAAAATGGGCCCGCTCGCCAACGCCCGCCGCCCCGACGCGATCGAGGCATTGGTCAACGACGCCGAAGCCAAGGGCGCGAAAGTTCTCGCCGGCGGGCATCGCGGCAACAGCGGCTTCTTTTTCCAGCCGACCCTGCTCGGCGACGTGCCGACCAATGCCGACATCATGAATGAGGAGCCGTTCGGCCCGGTCGCGGTCAGCGCCAGCTTAAAGGATTTCGACGAAGCGATCGAACAAGCCAACCGCCTCCCCTTCGGCCTCGCCGCCTTCGCCTTCACCGAAAACGGCCGCCGCGCCAACCTTCTCGGCGACGCGATCGAAAGCGGGATGGTCGGGATCAACACCTTCGCCATCTCCACCGCCGACGCCCCGTTCGGCGGGGTCAAGGATTCGGGATTTGGCAGCGAGGGCGGGAAAGAGGGTCTGGAGACCTACCAGGTCGTCAAGGCGATCCACCAGGCTTAAGTCTCGGCAGGTTTACGTGGCGCCGCCACCTCGCTCTCCTCGTCCCTTGCCGGGGAGGAAGCTCCGACCCCGCGAACGCCCGGTTCGGAACACTGCGCCGCGTTACCCGTTGTCCCTCGGCCCTCGCCGCAGACCAAGCGTTGCAGGGCTCTAACTACAGGAGATAGCCATGCGTAGTTTTATTGCACCCTTGCTGTTGGTGACCGCTCTTGGCGCCTGCAACACCGTGAGAGGCGTCAGCGGCGACGTCCAATCGGTCGCCAATGCTTTCGATCCGAGCAGGACCTATTCCACCTGCGGCACTTACGGGACGGTCGATCGGAACAACGATGGTCGCATTTCCAGGTCCGAATATGACGCCTATCGTGGCGGAGCCTATGGCGCCTGGGACACCAACCGCGACGGCCGGATCAGCCGCTCCGAATATGCCAACTGCTGGTATGGCGGCGGCTTCTATACCAACTATAACCGCTCCGCCTACGAGCCCAGCTACACCGTGTTCGACACCAATCGCGACGGCTATCTGAGCGCCGATGAATATTATAGCGCCCAAGCTTGGCCGGGGCTGGACCGCAACGGCGACGGCATCATCGACAGCAGCGAATGGCGATGGTGAACTGAAGGCGGTCGCTTCGTCTTTCCCTCCCGGGCAGGGAGGGGATTGGGGGGTGGATCGAACGCCCTTGCGGCGCGGCACGTCTTTCGGCATCGCGTTTCCATGACGACACGCACCGGCGGCCAGATCCTCGTTGACCAACTTCGCATCCAGGGATGCGACCGTGTCTTCACCGTGCCCGGCGAAAGCTTTCTCGCCGTGCTCGACGCGTTCCATGACGCACCCGAGATCGACGTCACCGTGTGCCGCCAGGAGGGCGGGGTCGCGTATATGGCCGACGCCGACGGCAAGATGACCGGTCGTCCAGGAGTCGCCTTCGTCACCCGCGGTCCTGGCGCAACCAATGCCAGCGCGGGGGTCCATGTCGCCTTCCAGGATTCGACCCCGATGATCCTGTTCGTCGGCGATCTCGATCGCGCCGACAAGGATCGCGAGGGCTTTCAGGAAATCGACATGGCGGCGTTCTTCGCACCGATCGCCAAATGGGCGGCGCGGATCGACGACGCGCGCCGCATCCCCGAATATGTCGCGCGCGCTTATCGGGTCGCCACCGCAGGGCGCCCCGGCCCGGTTGTGCTCGCCATCCCCGAGGACATGCTCAGGGACGAAGTTGCAGCGCTCGACCGCCCGCGCGTCCCGCCGGTCGCCGAAACCCCCGATCCCGGCGCGATCGGCGCGATGTTCGAACTGCTCAAGGACGCGACCAACCCGCTGGCAATCATCGGCGGTGCCGACTGGAGCCCGTGCGCGGCGCATCATTGGGCCAATTTCGCGGTCCGCCACGGCATCCCCACCGCCGCCGCCTTCCGCCGCCAGGACGCGATCGACAACCAATGCAGCGTCTATGCCGGGCAGCTTGGCTACGGCCCCAATCTCACGCTCCAGCAGCGCGTCCGCGACGCCGATTTGCTGATCGTGGTCGGGGCACGGCTCGGCGAATCAACCACCGACGGCTATAAGCTCGTCACCCCCGACCATCCCGGCCAAACGCTGGTCCACGTCCACCCCGACCCCAACGAGCTGGGCCGCGTCTATCACGCCGATTTGCCGATCTGCGCCGACATGAGCGAATTCGCCGAAATGGCCGACGACTGGAGCGACCCCGATCTGGTGCGGTTCGCCGCCGGCGAGGAGGCCCACGCCGAATGGCGCGAATGGAGCGAGCCAAAGCTAAGAGGCGGCATCAAGCTCGACCTCGGCCCGTGCGTCAAGGCGATGCGCGACGCGCTCCCCGCGAACACGATCATCTGCAACGGCGCGGGCAATTTTTCGGGCTGGTGGCATCGCTACTGGCATTATGGCCCCGCCCCGACCCAGCTCGCCCCGACCAGCGGGACGATGGGCTATGGCCTGCCGGCCGCGGTCGCCGCCGCCTTACGCTTTAAGGATCGCACCGTGGTGTGCGTCGCCGGCGACGGCGATTTCCT
>JAJAYY010000258.1 GCA_026785965.1 Sphingomonas bacterium | reverse complement strand
TCTCGAGGTCGAGGAAGTCGATCCGCGCCAGCTGGCCGAAGCCGCGCTACTGACCCCCGAGCTGGCCGGCCATTGGGAAATCGCACTGGGCCGGTTCCTGGCGGTGATCGAGCGCTGGCCGCGCGAACTCGCCGCGCTCGGCGCGATCGACCGCGCCACGCGCCGCGGACGCTTGCTTCACGCCATCGCGGCGCGCTGGGCCGAGCGACCGCCGCAGGATTTCACCGTCGCTGCCGGAATCACGACTTCGGCGCCGGCAGTGGCGGCCCTGCTCCATTCGGTGGCGCGGCTTCCCGAGGGAGCGGTCATCCTGCCCGCGCTGGCGCTCGCCCCGGCGATGCCCGACGCCGAATGGGACGCGCTTGGCCCCGATGAGGATGGGCGCGGGATCGAGACCCATCCCCAATATCATTTGAAGCGCCTGCTTGACCGCATCGGAGTCGCGCGGGGTGAAGTCGAGCCGTGGCGCGGGGCGGGTCGATCGGCCTCACCCGCAGTGCGCGGACGCGCGGTCACGCACGCCATGACCGCGGCCGATTTCTCGGACAAATGGAGCGCGCTGCCGCCGCGCGAGCGCCGCCTGACCGGGATCCACTGCGCCGAACTCCCCGATGCCGCGAGCGAAGCCCAGGCAATCGCGCTCGCGCTGCGTGAGGCGCTCGAAACCCCCGAACGCACCGCCGCGCTCGTCACCCCTGACCGCTTGCTCGCCGCGCGCGTCGCCGCGCATCTCGAACGGTGGGGGATCGAGGCCGACGACAGCGCCGGCCTGCCACTGTCAAAGACCCCAGCGGGAACGCTGATGCTGGCGATCACCGCTGCGGTGGCCGAGGACTGGGCCCCGGTCGCGACGCTGGCCTTGCTCAAGCATCCGCTGGTCGGTGGCGCTGGCGACGAGCGCCTCGCCTGGCTTGACGCGGTGCGCTCGATCGACCTCGCGCTGCGCGGCCCACGCCCCGCTGCAGGGCTGGCCGGCCTGCGCCAGCGCACTGCGGAAAAGGCGGGCTCTCCGTGGCAGCGGGTCGAACCGCTCCTCATCAGCGTCGATCAAGCGATGGCCAGCGCGGGCACGCTCGCGGCCCACGTGAGGTCGCTCCGCACCGCGGTCGAAGCCGTCGCCGCGACCGGCGCCTGGCGCGGCGCTGATGGGCGCGCCGCCGCCGATCTGGTCGCCGCGCTCGAACAGTCTCCCGCTGCCGCCGCGCTGCATCTCGACCAGGACGCGCTTCCATTGCTGACCGATTTGTTCGATTCCGCCCCCGTCCGCCGCCCCTATGGCGGCCACCCGCGGATCTCGATCTGGGGCTTGCTCGAAGCGCGGCTGCAGCAAGCCGATTTGATGATCCTCGGCGGGATGAACGAGGGCGTGTGGCCGGCCCAGCCGAGCCCCGATCCATGGCTCGCACCGCGCATTCGCCGCTTGCTCGGGCTGCCCGGTCTCGATCTTCGCACCGGGCTCGCCGCGCACGACTTCATGAGCGCATTGGGTGCTCCGCGCGTGCTGCTCACCCGCGCGCGCCGCGATGGCCGCTCGCCGACGGTTGCGTCGCGGCTGTGGCTACGGCTCCAGGCGATGACGGGCGGACTGGCCCGCGACAGCCGCCTCGAACGCCTCGCTCGCGCGATCGACGCGCCCGACAGCTTCACCCCGGCCGACCGCCCCGCGCCGTCGCCGCCGCTCGCCGATCGGCCGCGCAAGATCGCGGTCACCGATCTCGACCGGCTGACTGCCGATCCATTCGCTTTTTATGCCAAGGCGATCCTCAAGCTGCGCCCGCTCGATCCGGTCGATGCCGATCATACCGCGGCGTGGAAGGGCACGGCGGTCCACGCCGTGCTCGAAGCCTGGCTTAACGAAGACGATTGCGATCCCGCCACACTCGTCGCTCGCGCTCGCGCTCTGGTCGGCGATCAAACGATCCACCCGATGCTGCGCGCCTTATGGCAACCGCGATTGATCGAAGCGGTGCAGTGGATCGCAAGCGAGGTCGAGGTCGATCGCGCCGCGGGTCGCCGGCCCCAGGCTGCCGAATTGTTCGGCAAGGCTGAACTCGCCGGGGTCGAGCTGTACGGCAAGGTCGACCGCGTCGACATCATGCCCGACGGCACCCTCGCGATCATCGACTATAAGACCGGCAAGGCACCCAGTGCCAAGGCCGTTGCCGAAGGGTTCGCGCTTCAGCTCGGGCTGCTCGCGCTGATCGCCGAGGGTGGTGGATTCGAGGGAATATCGGGCACCGCATCGGCATTCGAATATTGGTCGTTGGCCAAGGACAAGGACAAGTTCGGCAAGCGCGTTCTTGCCGACAAGGACGTCAAGGACCGCCGCTTCCTTGACCTGGTCCTCGACCGATTCGCCGAGGCCGCGGGCAAATATCTGACGGGGGAGGAGCCGTTCGTCGCCAAGCTCCACCCGGCCCACGCGCCTTATGGCGATTATGACCAGCTGATGCGGCTCGAGGAATGGTACGGCCGCGACTGAAAATCAGTCTTTCTTGACCCCGCCGCGCTTGGGCTTCTTGACCGTCGACGCATAAAGCAGTGCTGCGACGATCGCCGCCGATCCGATGCCGACCGCGACCCCCGCCTTGACCAACTTGGTCCGTCGCTCGCCGGTCTCGCTGCTGTCGTCGCTCATCGTCGTCTCCGAAACAAATTACGCCGCTTGGTCTAAGCGAGCCGCCCAAGCTTGGGAAGCGCGGAGGGACTTGCTATGCCGCGCTTGTATGGCGCGTCGTCTCAAACCCCTCCCAATCCTCGAAGGCGACCAGCAGCGCGCGTCGGACCCGTCGGCGCACGCTGCGCTGTCGGCGTCGGCGGGGACTGGGAAGACCCAGGTGCTGACCGCGCGGGTGCTGCGCTTGCTGCTCGGCGGGGTCGATCCGGGCGCGATCCTGTGCCTGACCTTTACCAAGGCCGGCGCCGCCGAAATGGCCAACCGTATCGCCGAGCGGCTCGCCGCCTGGGTGCGGATGGACGAGAAAGCGCTCGAACATGACTTGTTCGCCCTCGGCGAAGAGGAGCGTGGCCCCCCGGCGCGGCAGGCCGCACGCCGCCTGTTCGCGCGCGTGCTCGAAACACCTGGCGGATTGCGCATCCAGACGATCCACGGTTTTGCCCAGACTCTCCTCGCCAGCTTCCCCGCCGAGGCCGGAATCTCGCCCGGTTTCCAACCGATCGAAGGCCGCGCCGAAGCCGAATTGAGCCGCCGCACGCTCGCTACGCTTCTCGCCGATGCCGAGGCCGCCGGGGACGAGTGCCTGATCGGCGATGTCCAGGCATTGTCGCTGCGGCTTGGCGAGGGCGGCGCCGAAGAATATCTGATGGCCTGCGCCCGGGCCGAAGAAGCGATCGATGCGCTCGGCGATCCGGCGACCTTCGAAGCCGCATTGCTCAAGCTGATCGGGATCGACCAGGGTAGCGCTGAAACCGGTCTCGCCGCGCGCCTGACCGACGACCAGATCGACGTGCCGACGATCGAGCAACTGATCGAGGTCAACCGCGAGTGGGGCACCAAGACAGCCGAGACGATCACGACCAATCTCGCCGCCTTCCTGGCTGCATCGCCCGTCGAGCGCGTCGACTTGCTTGACCGCGTCGGCAAAGGACTCGTCACGGGCAAGGACGAGCCGTGCAAGGCGACCAGCGGCCAGCTCAAGATCCTTCCCGATTATGCCGAATTGCTGTCCGAATTTGCCGACTGGCTGGTCAAACTGCGCCACCTCCGATCCGCCGTCGCGCTGGCGTCGATTCAAGCCGCTGGTCTCCGCGCCGGCCAGGCCTTCGCCCGCGCCTATCGCCTCGCCAAGCGCGCTGCCGGGGTCGCCGATTTCGACGATTTGATAGCGTGGACCCGCCGGTTGCTCGGGAAAGACGGAATGGGCGAGTGGGTCCGCTTCAAGCTCGACCAGCGCACCGACCATATTCTGGTCGACGAAGCGCAGGACACGAACGCCGACCAATGGGCGATTGTCGCCGCGCTCGCGTCCGAATATTTCAGCGGCCAGAGCGAGACCGAGCGCCGCTGGCGAACCTTGTTCATGGTCGGCGATTACAAGCAGGCGATCTACGGTTTCCAAGGCACCGACCCGCGCCAATTCGACAAGTTTCGCGCCACCATCGCCGACAAGGCCGCCGCTGCCGGGGAAGCCGCGCTCGATAGCGACTCCTGGGCGCGCGAATTCCGTGACTTGTCGATCGACGCCAGCTTTCGCTCCTCGCCCGCGGTGCTCGACGCGGTTGATGCGCTGATCGGCGAAGTCGGGCACGGCGCGATGGGGCTGGCGCGGCGCCCCAATCGTCATGCCGCCGCGCACGCCGATCGCCCCGGCGAAGTGCTGTGGTGGCCGCCGTTCGTGCCCGCCGATCGCGATGACGATGGCGACGAACCGGGCGAGGAGGGTTGGGTAACCGAGCCAGTGCGGCGCTACGCCGATGCGCTCGCCAAGCAGGTCAAAGCGTGGCTCGACGAAGCCGCTCCACTGGCGTTGACCGGGCGTCCGTTGTGCGCCGGCGACATCTTGATCCTTGTTCGTAGCCGGACCGAGCTTGCATCCTTGCTCGTCGCGCGGCTCTATGCGCATGGCGTCCCGGTCGCCGGGATTGACCGATTGCACCTGTCAAAACCATTGGCGGTCAAGGACTTGCTCTCCGTCATTGCGTTCGCGGTTCAACCCCATGACGACCTCAATCTCGCTGGCTTGCTGGTGTCGCCGATCGTCGGCCTTGACCAGCAGACGCTGTTCGACCTCGCGCATCGCCGCCCCGGTTCGCTGTGGGCAGCGCTTCAGGGTCGCCGCGACGATCCGCGCTTCGCGGGGACACACGAACTGCTCTCGGGCGTCATCGTCCGCGCCGATTACGTCACGCCAGCGCGGTTTCTCGAAGCATTGCTGTCGGGCCCGGCCGATGCCCGCCGCAAGCTGCTCGAGCGGCTCGGCGAGGCGGCGCGCGATCCGATCGAGGAATTGATCGCCGTGGCGCTCGAGTTCGAACAGCAGGAAGGCGCCTCGCTCGATCGCTTCCTGGCCTGGTTCGCGCGCGGCGACGTCGAGGTCAAACGCGACCCCGCAAGTTCAGGCAATGCGGTGCGGGTGATGACCGTCCACGGCGCCAAGGGACTCGAGGCCCCGCTCGTGATCCTCGCGGATGCGACCCACGACCCGGCCAAGGTCGGCCGCCGCCCCAATTCGATTGGCCTGCCAATCGGCGATGACCGCCGCCCGGTGCCGTTGCTCCGCCCGCGCGCCGAGGAACTGGTTGATCCCTACGCTGCGCTTGTCGCGAGTCAGGCCGAATCCGACCTCGAGGAGCATTGGCGATTGCTTTACGTCGGCCTGACCCGCGCTCAGGAACGTCTGATTGTCGCCGGGGTCCAGCCGCGCAATGCCGTTGCCGACAATAGCTGGCACAGCGCCACCTCGCGAGCACTCACTTCGCTCGGCGCGGAGGCGATCATCAGCGGACCGTGGGGCGCGGGTTTGCGCTGGCGCGGCACCGTAGCCGGGACGACGAGGCGCCTGCGCCCCGGCGGACGCGTGCTCGATCCGCCAGCGCTGCCCGATTGGGTCCGGCGCCCGGCCCCGATCGAGGATCGCCCGCCACGCCCGCTCGCGCCTTCGTCGATCATGGCCGATCGCGATGCGCTTCCCCCGCCCATTCCGGAGCTTCGCGCCGCAGCCGAGCGCGGCATCTTGCTCCACGCCTTGTTCGAACGGCTTCCCGCCGTCGCGCCCGCCGATCGCCGTTCGCTCGCGCTGCGCTGGCTGGAGCAATCGGGGGTCGCCGACCCCGATCGCCGTGACGAGATTGTTGGCGCTGCGCTCGCGGTGATCGAAGATCCCGCCTTCGCCGATCTGTTCGCGCTCGATGCGCTCGCCGAAGCGCCGATCGCCGCGACCTTGCCCGACGGGCGGGTCATTGCCGGGACGATCGACCGGCTGTGCGTCGGCCCCGATTTCGTCCGGGTGATCGATTTCAAGACTGGCCGCTCGATCCCGGCGGGCCCTGCTGAAGTGCCGCCCGCGCACATCGCGCAGATGTCGGCATATGCCGCGGCTTTGGGGGTGATTTTCCCGGGGCGGAGGATCGAGGCGGCATTGCTCTACACCGCCGGGCCGCGAATGATCGTGGTGGGCGGTTGAGCGCGCGCCATCGCGCCCCCATATGACAGTTCAACTTTCGATTTTGAGGAGCGATTTTCATGGGCCAGAATACCAAGACCGTCACCGACCAAAGCTTCCAGGCCGACGTGCTCGACAGCGCAACGCCGGTGTTGGTCGATTTCTGGGCGGAATGGTGCGGCCCGTGCCGGATGATCGCCCCCGCGCTTGAGGAGATCGCCGGCGAGCTTGGCGACAAAGTGTCGATCGTCAAAATCAACATCGACGAGAACCCCGATACGCCGGGCAAATATGGCGTTCGCGGCATTCCGACGATGCTGCTGTTCAAAGGCGGGAAGGCGGTCGCGCAAAAAGTCGGTGCTGCCCCGCGCGGCCAGATCCAGCAATGGCTGGAAGGCGAGCTTTAAGCCGGGGCGATCGACTCGGCGTTTGGATTGACGGGGGGCAGGGCGCTGCCTACATCGCGCCCGACCTCGCTCGCGCCCGTGCGCGGGCAATCCCGCATGTCCGCGTTCGACAGTTTGAGGAAGTAAAACATCATGCTCGCCGCTCTGGCTAAAAGCATCTTCGGTTCGTCTAACGACCGCTATGTCCGCTCGATGGGCAAGCTGGTCGACGCGATCGCTTCCTTCGAGCCCGTGATTGCCGCGATGAGCGACGAGGAATTGCGCGGCCAGACCGAATTGTTCCGTGCCCGACTCGCCGAAGGCACCAAGCTCGACGATTTGCTTCCCGAAGCCTTTGCCACTGTTCGCGAAGCCGCCAAGCGCACCCTCGGCCAGCGTCATTACGACGTCCAGATGATCGGCGGCATCACGCTTCACCGCGGCGAAATTGCCGAGATGAAGACCGGCGAGGGCAAGACGCTGGTCGCCACGCTCGCGACCTATCTCAACGCGCTGCCGGGGACCGGCGTCCACGTCGTCACGGTCAACGATTACCTCGCCAAGCGCGATGCCGATTGGATGGGCCAGGTCTATCGTTACCTTGGTCTCTCCGTCGGCGTAATCGTTCCCAATCTGTCCGACGAGCAGCGCCGCGAGGCCTATGGCGCTGACATCACCTACGCGACCAACAATGAGCTAGGGTTCGATTATCTGCGCGACAATATGAAATATTCGCGTGACCAGATGGTCCAGCGCCCGTTTGCGCATGGAATCGTCGACGAAGTCGATTCGATCCTGATCGACGAGGCGCGCACGCCGCTGATCATCTCGGGCCCGACCGACGACAAGTCGGAGCTGTACACCGGCGTCGACGCGCTGGTGAAGCAGTTCGTCGAAAGCGACTACGACCTCGACGAGAAGCAGAAAAGCATTGTCCTGACCGAGGACGGCACCGAGAAAGCCGAGCGCATGCTCGAGGCGGCGGGGCTGATCGAGGGGCAGAACCTCTACGACATCAGCAACACCCAGGTGGTCCATCACTTGAACCAGGCCTTGAAGGCCAACAAGATGTTCAAGCGCGACATCGATTATATCGAAAAAGACGGCAAGATCGTCATCATCGACGAATTCACCGGGCGGATGATGGACGGGCGCCGCTGGTCCGACGGGCTTCACCAGGCGGTCGAGGCCAAGGAAGGCGTCGCGATCGAGCCCGAGAATCAGACGCTCGCCTCGATCACCTTCCAAAATTATTTCCGCATGTATCCCAAGCTGTCGGGGATGACCGGCACCGCGCTCACCGAAGCGCCCGAATTCTTCGATATCTACCGCATGAATGTCGTTTCAATCCCGACCAACGTCGAAGTCGATCGGCGCGACGAGGATGACGAATTCTACAAGAATATCACCGATAAATTCGGCGCCATCGCCAAGGAAATCAAGCTGCGCCAGGAAATCGGCCAGCCGGTCCTGGTGGGAACAGTGTCGATCGAGAAATCGGAAATGCTCAGCGAGTTCCTGCAGAATGAGGGGATCCGCCACGAAGTGCTCAACGCCCGTTTCCACGAGAGCGAGGCGCATATCGTCGCGCAGGCCGGCCGCCTTGGAGCGGTGACCATCGCTACCAACATGGCGGGTCGCGGCACCGACATCAAATTGGGCGGCAACCTCGACTTCCGCATCGACGACGAGCTGTCGGAAATGGCCCATGGCGTCGAGCGGGATGCGCTGATCGAGGGCTTCGCGGCTGAGATCGAAGCCGAGCGCCAGCAGGTGCTGACCGCGGGCGGACTGTTCGTGCTCGGCACCGAACGTCACGAAAGCCGCCGCATCGACAATCAGCTGCGCGGCCGCTCGGGGCGCCAGGGCGATCCCGGCCTGTCGCGCTTCTACCTCAGCCTCGACGATGACCTGCTGCGCATCTTCGGCCCGCAGACCGCCTTCGCTCGGCTGATGAACAAGAATCTCGAGGATGGCGAAGCGATCGTCAGTCCGTGGATCTCAAAAGCGATCGAGACCGCGCAGAAAAAGGTTGAGGCGCGCAATTACGACATCCGCAAGCAGGTCGTCGAATTCGACGACGTGATGAACGACCAGCGCAAGGTGATCTACGAGCAACGTGCCGAGATCATGGATGCGGAGCATGTCAGCGACGTGGTCGAGGATTTCCGCGCCGAGACGATCGCGAGCCTGGTGATGGCCGCCTGCCCGCCGGGGACCTATCCCGAACAGTGGAACGTCGCCGACCTTAAAGACAATCTCGCCGCAGTCCTCGACCTGTCGCCGCCGATCGACGAGTGGATGGCCGAGGAAGCGGTTGAGCAGGAAGCGATTATCGAGCGGCTCCAGGCGCTGGCCGACGAGACGATGGCGGCCAAGCTGGCGCTCGCCGACCCGGTCGGTTGGGTCAATTTCGAGAAGAATATCCTGATCCAGACGCTCGACCATTTCTGGAAGGAGCATCTCCACACGCTCGACGCGCTGCGCCAGGTGATCCACCTTCGCAGCTATGCCCAGAAAAAGCCGATCGATGAGTATAAGCAGGAAGCCTTCCTGCTGTTCGAGCGGCTGCTGGTCGCGATCCGCGAGGATGTGACGCGGCTGCTGATGATGGCCCAGGTCGGGCAGCCCGAGCCGTTGATGCAAATGATGCCGCAGGATGGCGGTCTTCCCGACTTCATCACCCACCACATTGATCCGCTGTCGGGCGACGATGACAGCGCCGATCGCGATGGCGGCATGGTCGATTTGCTTCCGCCGATCTCGACGATCAGCCCGACCATGCCCGATGGCTCGCCGGTGCCCGAGCCCGAAAGCCGCAATGCGCCGTGTCCGTGCGGGTCGGGGCGCAAGTATAAGCATTGCCACGGCCAGGTGGCGTGATCGTCAGGCCGTGGCGCGCGCCCGCTTGGTGAGCGTCGCGGCCCGGATCATCGCCTGCGCCGGTGCTTCGAACCGCACGAACACGATTCGCCCGATAATGATCGCGGCGGCCAAATAGGCGATCAGGAACCAGGCTTCCCCGACCGGAAGCGCAATCCCGCTGGCGAGCGCGGCAATCGCCACCGCCAGCTGGAGCGGGAAATGGATCAGATAGGTCGAATAGGTCAGATTGCCCGCGGCCTGGATCTGCCTCTGATACCGTTCGAGGTGACGCCAGTCCTGCGCCGCGAGCAACAGCGTCGGCGGCACCAGCACCATCAGCCACGTCGCCAGAACATCGCTGTCCTCGCGGCCAAGGTCGAGGAACGGCGCCGCGGCGAGGCATAAAGCGACGATCGCCAGCGCGAACCACCGCGCCTCGACCGGCCGCTGGCGGCACCGATCGCTGGCCAGCCACTGCGCCGCCGCGCCGCCGGCAAAGAAATAACCGCCGCAGATCAACGCCGGCGAAATCGCCCCGCTCCACAGGCTGGCCAGACTTGCGCCAACCGCGCCGACGATCAGCCACGGCGTCTTGCCGAAACTGCGCAGCAACAGGAAAAAGCCGACGTAGACGAACACTTCGGCCGAGACCGACCAGATCGGACCGTTGAAACTCATCGCGTGGGACCCCGCCCATTGGTCAGCGAGGAACAATTGAAGGACAAAGCGAGTCGCGCTATTTTCCTCGAACACGAACGCATGGCCGGTCAGTGCGGTGTAAATTGGTTGAAGCGCTGCGACCAGCAGCAGGGTCGCGAAATGGAGCGGGTAAAGCCGCGAAAACCGCAGAAAGAAGAAGCGCTTAGGCTCAACCCTCCGCGCCGCCAGCGGATCGGCATATTTCCAATAGAAAATGAACCCGCTGATGCACCAGAAGACCTGCACCCCGAACAGCCCGAAATGATAGAAAGGGTAAAGCAACCACTCGAGTGGCTGGTGCGCGCCGTACATCGCCGCTCCGTCACCAACCATCGCGAAATGATGATAATGCCACACCAGCACCGCCATCGCGCAGGTAAAGCGGACCAACTCGAGGCCGAGCAGCTTCGCCACCCGCGGCTCGCTTGGCGTCGCTTGGTCGGCGATATTAAGATCGATCGCGCTCACGCGCCCCCCGCTGCTTTTCATGCGCGCCCAGCTATGCCAGTGGGCAACGCGTCCGACGCCCTTGTCACTTGTAAGGACTTAAGAAACCATGATTGACCGCGCCGCGCTCCGCCGTGCCTATCGGCCCGACGAACAGTCGGTCGTCGCCGAACGGCTCGATCAGGCGCGTCTGTCGGGCGGTCAGGCAGGCGAAGCGCAGGCGATTGCGCGCGCCTTGGTCAAGGCGGTACGCGGCCACAAGGCCGCCGGCCTCGACGCGTTCCTCCAGGCCTACGACCTGGGCAGCGAGGAAGGCGTCGCGCTGATGTGCCTGGCCGAAGCGCTGCTACGAGTGCCCGATGCCGCCACCGCCGATGATCTCATTGCCGACAAGATCGGCGGTCCCGACTGGGCCGAGAAACTAAGCGACAGCCGTTCGACCTTCGTCAACGCCGCGACCTTTTCGTTGCTGCTCACCGGTAAGGTACTTGAGGAAGCCAATGACCAGACCGCAGGCTGGCGCGCCGCGCTCGGCCGCGCGGTCGGTCGCCTCGGCGAGCCGGTAATCCGCACGGCGGTCGGCCAGGCGATGAAGATTCTCGGGCGCCAATTCGTGTTTGGCCGCACCATCGACGAAGCCTTGAAGCGCGCCGCCCCCGAACAGGCCAAAGGCTGGAGCCACAGTTTCGACATGCTCGGCGAAGCGGCCAAGACGCACGCCGACGCCGCGCGTTATGCCCGCTCCTATGCCGGTGCGCTCGACACCATTGCCGCCTCCGCCAAACGCGGATTCCGCGTTTCGCCGGGAATTTCGGTCAAGCTGTCGGCGCTCCACCCGCGCTACGAATGGAGCCATGCTGCTGAGGCCAAGGCCGCCATCCTGCCCGTGGTTCGCGACCTTGCGCTGAAGGCCGCCGCGGCCGACGTTCATTTGACGATCGACGCCGAGGAGGCCGACCGGCTCGAACTGTCGATGGATATCATCGAGGCGCTGATCGCCGACGACGCCTTGTTCGCCAATGGATGGGGTGGATTCGGGCTTGCGGTGCAGGCTTATTCGAAGCGCGCCGTTGCGCTGGTCGACTGGGCCGTCGATCTCGCCCGCACGCATGATCGCAAGCTCATGGTCCGGCTCGTCAAGGGCGCATATTGGGACAGCGAGATCAAGGCCGCGCAGGTCGCCGGCCTGTCCGATTACCCGGTCTTCACCCGCAAGGTCGCGACCGACGTCTCATACCTCGCTTGCGCCAGAAAAATGCTCGCCGCGTCGGACTGCATTTACTCGGCATTCGCGACCCACAACGCCAACACCATCGGCGCGGTCAAGGCGCTCGCGGGCAAGACCGCATTCGAATTCCAACGCCTCCACGGCATGGGCGAGGGCTTATACGACGAGCTGGCCAAGCTCGAAGCAGGGATCGGTGACACGCCTACCCCGGTGCGGATTTACGCGCCGGTCGGAAGCCACAAGGAATTGCTCGCCTACCTCGTCCGTCGGCTGCTCGAAAATGGCGCCAACTCGAGCTTCGTCAATCGCATCGCCGACGATGATGTTCCGATCGATGCGCTGGTCCGCGATCCGGTCGCCGAGCTTGAAGCGATCGATCTCAAGCGCAACCCATCGATCCCGCTCCCCAACGCGATTTTTGGCCAGGGCCGCAAGAACAGCGCCGGGGTCGATTTGAGCGATCCGCTGGTGCGCGATCCGCTGGTCGCGGCATTGGCCAAGCTCGAAACGCGCTCGTGGACCGCGGTCCCGGCGCGCGGGGGGGGGGGGCCGCCCGCGCCGCGCGGGGGGCCCGTCGATATTTAGCGCAAGGTCGGGGCCGGCGCCGCCGCCCCCGGGGGCGCTGTGGGTGACGCGGTCCGCCCGGCGGCCGCCGCGCCG
>JAJAYY010000257.1 GCA_026785965.1 Sphingomonas bacterium | reverse complement strand
CGGCAGTAAGCCGCCGCATAGTCGTCTTCGGACGGGATCCCGAGCGCGGCGAGGTCGAGCCCGTGGAGCCCGGTGAAAATCCCCGCCGGCATGCGGTACATCAGCAAATGATAGACGAAATCGGCGACCGGATCGCCCAGTGTCGACAATTCCCAGTCGAGCACTGCGAGCACGCGCGGCGCGTCGGCGGCAAAGATCATATTGTCGCAGCGAAAATCGCCATGAACGATCCGCGCGTCGCCGCGATCGGGGGGCAAATGCGTGCCAAGCCATTCGACCAGCGCATCCATCTGCGGCAATCGTCCGGCGTCGGTGTCGGCGAGATACTGCTTCGACCAGCGCGCCACCTGGCGTTCGACGAAACCGGCGGGTCGGCCATAATCGGCCATCCCGATCGCGGTCGGATCGACCGTGTGGAGCGCGGCGATGGTCGCGTTCATGGCGTCGAAGTGGGCCGCGCGGGCGGCCGGCTCGAGCCCCGGGAAATGCGCCTCCCACACGATCCGGCCTTCGACCAGGTCCATGACGAAAAACGGCGTCCCGATGACCCCGTCATCGTCGCACACCGCGTAAATATGCGGCACCGGAAATCCGGCCGTGCCGAGCGCGCCCATGACCCGCGCCTCGCGCTCGACCGCATGCGCGCCCGCCAGCAGCTTGCCGGGCGGCTTGCGCCGTAGCACGAATGCGCGGTGCGGCGTGTCGAGGCGATAGGTCGGGTTCGATTGACCGCCCTTGAACTGCGTGACGCTAAGCGGGCCGGTGAAGTCCGCGACATGGGCCGCCATCCAGGCTTCGAGCGCGGCGACGTCGAAGCGCAAGGGCTCGGCGACTTCGCGCGTGCCGCTGTTGGCGGTGGTCCTGTCCATCGCCGGGCAACCTAGCCGTCCGCTCGCCGGGCGCAAGGTGAACGAAGCGGCGGTGCGCGCGTTTGTTGCCACATGGCCCGAATCCTCCATTTGTCCGATCTTCATTTTGGCGCCCACGATCCCAAGCTGGTCGAAGCGGTCGAAGCGCGCGCGGCCGAGGCCAAGCCTGATTTGATCGTCATTTCGGGCGACTTCACCCAGCGCGCGCGCACCGAGCAGTTCAAGGAAGCGTGCGCTTTCCTCACCCGGCTAAAGGAGGCGGGTCACGACGTCCTCGGCGTTCCGGGCAATCATGACGTCCCGCTGTACGACGTGCTGCGCCGTTTCCTGTCGCCGTTAACCCGCTACCGGCGCTACATCGACGATTCGCTGTGCCCGTTCCACGAGCTCAAGGATGCGTCGGTTCTGGGGATCAACACCGCCCGCTCGCTGACCTTCAAGGACGGCAACATCAACCACGAGCAGATCGCCTACATCCAGGAGACGTTCGCGCGGACCAATGCGGCAACTCCGCGGATACTGGTCACTCACCACCCATTATTTGCCCTTCCCGTCGGCGACGGGCCCGAGCTGAGCAAGGCGATCGGGCGCCAGCATCTCGCGCTCGACGCGATCGCCGATGCCGGAGTCGACCTTTTGCTCGCGGGGCATAACCATCGCGCTTCGACCCACCACGCGCCCGACCTTGTGACCCGGGCCGGGTCGGCGCTGGTGATCCAGGCGGGCACCGCCACCTCGACCCGATTGCGCGACGAGGAGCAGAGCTTCAACCTGATCGAGACCGCCCCCGACGACGTCACGATCACGGTTCAGGCGTGGGACGGCAGCGGCTATGCTAGCCGCGATTTCCAGCGCTACCGCCGTGCCGACGATCAGTGGACGCTTGAACCGGGAGTGACGTCGGGACCGAGACGGCGGCGGTTGGCTGAAAGCCGCTTGTGCGTTCCCCTTTACCCCGCTTAGGGAGGCCAAAATTGGGGAGACTGGATTGTCCGATCGTGGCGTGACCGAGGCAGCGGGGCTCGACCTGCCGCAATTCGAATTGACCGAATTCATCGGCCGCGTGCTGGCCGAAGACCTCGGGTCGGGAGGCGACGTCACCAGCCACGCGACGATCGACGCTTCGGCGCGGTTCGTTGCCACGCTCAACTGCCGCGAGCCGATTGTCGTCGCCGGGCTTGAGCTGGTGATCGCTTTTTTTCGCGCCATGGACCGCGAAGTGCGGATCGAGCGCACCGTCAGCGATGGCGACGCGGTTGACGCGGGAACAGTGCTGTTGCGGGTCGAGGGCAATGCCCGCGCGATGCTCGCCGCCGAGCGCTCGGCGCTCAATACGCTCCAGCATCTGTCGGGCATCGCGACCCTCACGCGGCGCTATGTCGAGGCGATCGCGGGGACCGGCGCGGTCTTGCTCGACACCCGCAAGACCATCCCCGGGATGCGGCTGCTCGACAAATATGCCGCGCGCATGGGCGGCGCCGAAAACCATCGCATGCGGATGGATGACGGGCTGCTGATCAAGGACAATCATGTCGCGGTGGCGGGCGGTGTGGCCCCCGCGGTGCGCGCCGCCAAGGCGGCCGAAACCGGGCTCCAGGTGCAGGTCGAAGTTGACCGGATCGACCAGATCGAGCCCGCGCTTGAGGCCGGCGCCGATCGGCTATTGCTCGACAATATGGCACCCGAGATGTTGCGTCAGGCGGTTGCGCTGGTCGCCCGCCGCGTCCCGCTCGAAGCATCGGGCGGGGTGCGGCTCGACACGATCCGCGCGATTGCCGAAAGCGGGGTCGATTATGTCTCGGTCGGGCGCATCACCCAATCCGCACCGGCGGTCGATATCGGGCTCGATTATGAGCTCCAGCGGTGACGAATTTTTTGCGCGCCAAGGCGGCTAGCGCGGCTTATAGGGTCGCCCCAAGCGATAAGATCGGAGAGTAGATTGTTCAAAGGCTTGAAGCCCATAATGTACGGCGGCCGCGAAGTCTGGCCGCTGGTCGAGGGCGGCAAGGGCGTCAGCGCGACCAACCATATGAGCTCGGGCGCGTGGGCCGCGGCGGGCGGAATCGGAACCGTCAGCGCGGTCAATGCCGACAGCTACGACCCCGAAGGCCGGATCATTCCCCAGGTCTATCAGTCGCTGACCCGCCGCGAGCGGCACGAGGAACTGATCCAGTACGGCATCGAGGGCGCGGTCGCGCAGGTCGAACGCGCCTACGAGATTGCCAATGGAAGGGGCGCGATCAACATCAACGTGTTGTGGGAAATGGGCGGGGCGCAGCCGATCCTTCACGGCGTGCTCGACCGGACCCGGGGCAAGATTGCCGGCGTCACCTGCGGCGCGGGCATGCCTTACAAGCTGTCGGAAATCGCCGCCTCCTACGGCGTCTATTATTTGCCCATCATCAGCTCCGGCCGCGCCTTCCGCGCGCTGTGGAAGCGGGCTTATTCGAAAGCCGCCGAGTGGCTTGGCGCGGTGGTCTATGAGGATCCGTGGCTGGCCGGCGGGCATAATGGACTGAGCAACGCCGAGGATCCGCGCGCGCCGCAGGATCCCTATCCGCGGGTTGCCGAGCTGCGCGCCGTGATGCGCGAGGGCGGCATTTCCGACGACCTGCCGATCGTCATGGCCGGCGGTGTGTGGCGGCTCGACGAATGGGACAATTGGATCGACAATCCCGAGCTCGGGTCGATCATGTTCCAGTTCGGAACTCGCCCGCTGCTGACCCAGGAAAGCCCGATCCCGCCCGGCTGGAAAGCGCGGCTGATGACGCTGGAGGAGGGCGACGTCCTGCTTCACCGCTACTCGCCGACCGGTTTCTATTCGTCGGCGGTGCTCAACCCGTTCCTGCGCAACCTCGAGGCGCGCAGCCAGCGCCAAATCGCATATACCAAGGAGCATGTCGGCGACCATGCGTTTGAGCTTGATGTCGGCATCGGCACGCGCAAGAATTACTGGGTCACCAAGGGCGATCTGCAACATGCGCGCGAATGGTTTGGCGCCGGCTTCACCGAGGCGATCAAGACCCCCGACGAGACGCTGATCTTCGTCACGCCAGAGGAGCAGAAATCGATCCGCAAGGACCAGGCCGACTGTATGGGATGCCTGTCGCAATGCGCCTTTTCGAGCTGGGCCGAGAATGACAAGAATTCGACCGGGCGGTTGGCGGATTCGCGCAGCTTCTGCATCCAGAAGACGCTCCAGGATATCGCCCACGGCGGGCCGGTTGAAGAGAATCTGATGTTCGCCGGCCACGCCGCCTTCCGCTTCAAGAGCGACCCGTTTTACTCGAACGGGTTCGTGCCGACGGTCAAGCAGCTGGTCGATCGCATCCTGACGGGGGCGTGATGCGCAAGCTGTTCGTGGTCGCCCTGTTGTGCTTCGCCACGGTGGCGAGCGCACAAGACAAGACCCCGCCATATTGGGCGTCGATCGCCAGCGGCGAGGCGATGATGCGCACCGGCCCCGGGCGCAATTATCCGGGCGTGTGGCTCTACCAGCGGCGCGACCTGCCGATCCGCGTCGTCCAGGTCTATCCCAACTGGCGCAAGATCGAGGATCCCGACGGCCAGCAGGGGTGGATGCTGGTGACCCTGCTCAGCGACCGCCGCACCGCGCTGGTTAAGCCGGGCGGCCTGCGCGACATCCGCACCAAGCCTGACGCATCGGCGCCAGTTCGTTACCGCGCCGAAGCCGGGGTGGTCGGCCGGATCGAGCAGTGCGACGGAATATGGTGCAAGTTGACGGTCGGGGGACGCAGCGGATTCATCCGCCAAGGCGATCTCAACGGCCTTTCGGTCGGCGAGACGATCGACTGACAACGGGCAAGCGCGGCTACGACGCCATATTTTAGATCTGGCTCCTGCCGCCGCAAGCACCATTCAAGCCGTTCGTTGCTCCGTGTAAACTCAAGATAGCAAGTCGAAGAGATTTCTGGCTAGGGCGTCGAGACCATTGCTTGCCGACAGGTTCCCGGCGACCACAACCAATTTGGACTTAGCCTCATCCATTCGTCATTGATCGTTGCTCGGCCTAAACTGTAGCAGGGCAGAGTGATGCGCAAAAACATCACCGGCAAGGAAATGGATTGGTGGGCTGGAACCGTCATCGGAGGGCAACGTTGGGGGGGGAAATATCCCGCGCCTGTTCCGAAGGCGTTTTTACCCCAGGAGTACCCTATGTCATTCCAGATTTCGCGAACCCGCCTTCTCAATGGCGCGGCCCTCGGGCTATGCAGCGCGTTCGCCGCGCTCGCATTCTCGGGTACCGCCCAGGCGCAATCGGTGTGCACCAACAACATCGTCCCGACCCCGCTCGATACGTTTTCATGCACCAATGGCGGCGGCACCGGCACCTATAGCGAGGCCGCGACCTTCACCCCGGTCGCCCAGGGCGTCCAAATTGGCGGCGCGGTCCCCGCGACGGTGACGCAGGCCGGAACGATCAGCACCAACAACGGCGCTTCGGCGGTTTACGTCCAGACGACCGGTGTCTCGCCGGTGACCTACACTTCGACCGGCAC
Organism: Sphingomonas bacterium; assembly: GCA_026785965.1. Lineage (GTDB taxonomy): Bacteria > Pseudomonadota > Alphaproteobacteria > Sphingomonadales > Sphingomonadaceae > Sphingomicrobium. Next base: position 1,392 of record JAJAYY010000257.1, on the reverse strand, counting down.
CACCGCGACAACGTTGCCGTCGACGCTCAACACCTACATTCGCGGCTCGTCGGTCAATGCCACGACCAACATCGTCACCGCGACCGGCAATCTTTCGCGCGGCGTCAACACCATCTCCGATGCAGGTGCCAACACCACAGTTACCGGTTCGACCACGGTTGTCGGCGACGGCGGCTACGGAGTTTACGCGACCAGCACCGGCGGCGCGCTGAGCCTGACGGCGGGCACCACATCGCTCACCTCCTCGACTGTCCTTGGCGGCGGTTTCGGCATCCTCAGCGTTTCGACTGGCGGCGCCAACACAACCAGCGCGACCACGACCACAGTTAACGCAAACAACGCGATCGGCATCAACGCCAGCGCGACCGGCGGCAATCTGATCGTCAATAGCGGGACCGTGAGCGGAACTGGCACCAACGTCATCGGTGTCCAGACCGCTTCGACCACCGGCAACAACACGACCACCGGCGTCACCACGACGGTGAATGGCGCCAACAGCTACGGCATCAATGCCTCGGCCAATGTTGGCAATCTGATCGTCAACGGCGGCACGGTCAGCGCCACCGGCGCTGGCAGCTATGGCATTGCGGCGACATCGGTCGGCGGGACGAATACTGTCAACGGCGGCACGACCACGGTCAATGGCGCCGCCAGCACCGGCATCTCGGCGACGGGCAACAACGGTGTGCTGGTCGTCACCACCGGCGCCGTCACCGCTACCGGCGCGGGTTCGGTCGGCGTTCGCACCGCGACCATCCCCGGGGCCGGAACGTGCGGGACCAGCTTTATCAACGTCACGGGCAACATTGTCGGTGACGCCGCGGCGATCATCGGTGACGGGTGCAGCAGCAGCACGATCTCCGTCAACGCCGGGGTTTCGGCGACAGCGGCAACGAACGGCGTGATCCAGAATAATGGCGCAACCAACAGTATCATCTCGCTCAATTCCGGCACCACTACCGCTGGCGCTGCGGGCAATCTCGTCATCAACCAGAACGGAGTTCAGTCGACGACGGTGATTAATGGCGCGACGGTGATCGGCCGTTTCGACGGCACCGCCGGCGCCGATTCGTTCATCATGAATAGCGGTTCATTCACCACCGCCGGCACCAGCCACTTCCAGGCCGGGGCCGATACATTCGGCATGAATGGCGGGATCGCGAACATCGGCGGCGGGACCAGCTTCACCAATCTCGAAACCTTTTCCATCGGCGCAGCCGCAACCGTCAATCTCGCAGCTGGCACTTTTTCGGTACCGAACGCGACGTCGTTCTCCAGCTCGGGGACGATTCGGGCCGAGGGTGGGCCGACCACCATCACGACGCCAGCGACGTTCGCCAATTCGGGCGCGATCGATCTCCAGGACGGCGCCACCGGCGACTTCCTGACGAT
>JAJAYY010000256.1 GCA_026785965.1 Sphingomonas bacterium | reverse complement strand
CCGTAGTGCGGCAGGCATTTATACCCATAGACGCCCGGCTTCGAGAATTTGACCTTCAACGGCTGGCTCATCTTACCCTTGAACGGAGCGGCTCCAGCCGGAAGCATTCCGCTGATGATCTCGGCATTGTGCGCCTTGTCAGTCGGCACAAAGGTAACGCTATCGCCGGGAGCGACCTTCAGCAGAGCCGGCTCGAACACCATGGCGCCGGCTTTTCCCTTGTTGAGCATCTTGACGACATGGTCGGCCGCCACTGCGGGCGTGCCGAGCAGGGCTGCAGCCGCCGCGCCAATGAGGAAAGGAAGGATACGCATTTCAATCTCCATGATCGTTGGGGTGGACTTCCCGCCCACTAGGACGCGATCGTGCTACGCGCCGCGGCCGGGGGCGGCCTTGCGCTGCATCAATTCGCTGCACCGGGCCGTCGATTGACGTAGATCAACCCGCAACACGGTGCGCGATCCTAGGTCTTGGTTAGGCGCTTTCGCCGACCGAGGGGATGATCGTGGAATTCGAGAGCGCACTTGCCGAAGAGATTTGGACTGCGAAATATCGCTTCGTCGATCCGCAAGGCGACGGCGACGACGGGTATAAGGCAACGATCGCGCGCGTCGTGGACGCCATCGCTTCGGCCGAATCGAAGGATCAGCGCAGCATTTGGCGGAAACGCTTCGCCGACGCATTGACCGACTTCAAGTTCATCCCCGCGGGCCGCATTCTCGCCGGCGCTGGCACCGGCCGCAGCGTCACCCTGTTCAATTGCTTCGTCATGGGGACGATCCCCGACAGCCTCGAGGGTATTTTCGGCCACCTGCGCGAAGCCGCGCTGACGATGCAGCAGGGTGGCGGAGTCGGCATGGACTTTTCGACCATCAGACCGACCGGCAGCGTCGTCGAGGGAGTCGGCGCCGACGCGTCGGGCCCGCTGAGTTTCATGGATTGCTGGGATTCGATGTGCCGCACGGTCCAGTCGGCGGGCCAGCGGCGCGGCGCGATGATGGGCTGTTTGCGGATTGATCACCCGGACATCGAAGCCTTCATCGACGCCAAGCGCGATCCGTCGCGGTTCCGCAATTTTAATCTCTCAGTGTTGGTCAGCGACGCCTTCATGAAGGCGCTCGCGTCTGACAGCGATTGGCCGCTCATATTCAACGGCGAGGTCCGTCGCCGCATAGGTGCCCGCGACCTGTGGACCAGGCTGATGCGCGCCACTTACGATTGCGCCGAGCCCGGCGTGATCTTCGTCGATCGCGTCAACCAGAAGAATAATCTTGGCTATTGCGAAACGATCAGCGCCAGCAATCCGTGCGGCGAGCAAATGCTTCCGCCGTACGGCGCGTGCCTGCTCGGCTCGATCAATCTCGCGCGCTTGGTAACCGATCCGTTTTCGCCGAACTCGGTTCTCGACGAGCAACTGTTGGGTGAATTGACCCGCACCGCGGTCAGGATGTTAGACAATGTCATCGACATTTCGGGCTATCCGCTACCGCAGCAGGAGGCCGAGGCCAAGGCCAAGCGCCGCATCGGGCTCGGCGTCACCGGCCTCGCCGACGCATTGCTATTCTGCGGGACGGCTTATGGTTCCGGACCGGCGGTAGAGCTGACCCAGCGCTGGCTACAGGTGATGAAGCGCGAAGCCTATCGGGCGTCGGCCGCGATTGCCTGGGAAAAAGGGCCGTTCCCGCTCTACGACAAGGGCATCCTCGACAGTCCAAACCTGCTGTCCCTCGACGACGAGACGCGCGACCTGATCGCGGAGCACGGGCTGCGCAATGGTTGCCTGACGTCGATCGCCCCGACGGGGACCACCTCGATGCTCGCCGGCAATGTGTCATCGGGGGTCGAGCCGGTGTTCGCTTTCTCCTATACGCGACGCATCCGCCAGCCCGACGGCAGCACGCGCGATGAGGCGGTGGACGATTATGCGCTGAAAGTCTGGCGCCGAATCAAAGGCGAGGACGCGGCGCCGCCGGCCGAGCTGTTCGTCAGCGCCCAAACGCTGTCTCCGTCCGACCATTTGACGATGCAGGCGGCGGCGCAGTTTCTGATCGACAGCTCGATCTCGAAGACCGTCAATTGTCCCGAAGATATCAGCTTCGATGCGTTCGCCGACGTCTATGTCGAAGGCTATCATCTCGGCTGCAAGGGACTGACCACCTATCGCCCCAATCCGGTGACCGGATCGATCCTGAGCGCGACGCCAGCGGCACCCGTTCCAGTCAGCCAGCATCCTGTGCTCGAACCGCGCAGCGAGGAGCTCCACGGTACGACCTACAAGCTCAAATGGCCCGAGAGCGCGCACGCGGTCTATGTCACGATCAACGATGTTCTCGACGGCGGCGGCCGGCGGCCATTCGAGATTTTCGTCAACTCCAAGAACATGGAGCATTACGCCTGGACGCTCGGCCTGACCCGGATGGTGTCGGCGGTGTTTCGGCGCGGCGGCGACGTGTCGTTTGTCGCGGAGGAACTGAAAGCGGTATTCGATCCGCGCGGCGGCGCATGGATAAGCGGGCGCTATGTGCCGTCGCTGCTTGCCGCGATCGGCGGGATTATCGAAAAGCATCTCGGCGGCGGGCTGGAACCAGTGCCGGCCGCCGCTGTGGCGCAACCTTCGGTACATTTGTCCCAACCTTGTCCGCAGTGCGGCGCGGCGGCGCTGATCAGGATCGAGGGCTGCAACAATTGTCTCGATTGCGGCTACTCCAAATGCGGGTGAATCTCATGCGAGGCGCAACCATCGCGGCGTTCTTGGCTGGCGCCGCAATCATCGCACCGGCAGCAGCAGCCGCGGAAACGGTAACGCCAACGGGCGGTATCGTCGTCAAGCCGATCGTCGACGCGCGGCTGCGGTACGAACATGTCGAACAGGATGGTCTTGCCCGCGACGCCGATGCGGTGACCGTCCGCTTGCGCGCCGGAGTCGAGCTTTCATCAGGTCCCTGGAGCCTGCTCGCCGAGGGAGAAACGACTCTGGCGTTAAGCGAGCGCTACAACAGCGGGCTCAATAGCCGGACGCAATTTCCGATCGTCGCCGACCCGGAAAATGTTGAACTCAATCGTTTCCAGATCCAGTATCGCGGAATCGACGGCGTGGTGGTCACGGCGGGACGCCAACGCATCAACCTCGACGACCAGCGTTTCGTCGGATCGTCGGGGGCGCGCGACAACGAACAGACCTTCGATGCGGTCCGCGTCGAATATGGCGGGATCGGAGGCTTCAAGGGCGACGTGACCTATGCCTGGTCGGACCGGACAATCTGGGGAATCGACGGCGCCGGTGCACGCCAGCAGGCGATCGGCGGCGACAATCTCTTCGCCAATCTCGGTTATGCAACGCTCTATGGAACGCTCACCGCCTTCGCTTTTTTGGTCGACCAGGACGAAGCGTCGGTCTCGGGCTTCCGCCTGTCGAGCCAGACCTATGGGGCGCGCTTCGCGGGCAGCCGCAAGCTGTCGGCCAACGCCACGCTCACCTATGCCATGAGCTACGCGCGCCAGTCCGACTATCATCGCAACCCGAACGATTATTCGGCCAATTATCTCGCGCTCGACGCCGGGCTCGATCTCGCGGCGTTCAAATTGCGCGGCGGATATGAAGTGCTGGGCGCGGATGATGGGCGGCCGCTGACCAGCGTGCAGACGCCGCTGGCGACGCTCCACAAATTCCAGGGCTGGGCCGACAAATTCCTGACGACGCCGCCTGACGGGATTCGCGACCTTTATGCCGGCGCCGG
>JAJAYY010000255.1 GCA_026785965.1 Sphingomonas bacterium | reverse complement strand
CGATCGTGCAGGTCGGATGCCACCCGCTCCGCGCCAAGCGCGAGCATCACGCCGAGCACGATGATTCCGACTTCGCCAAGGAATTGGCGCCAACCGTGGATCGGCTTGGGCAGTCGAAGGTCCATCGGCTATCTCCCCCGCGCAAAGCTAGCGCCGGCGCGGCGACGGTGCCAGCTTGAGTGTCGGGGGCGCTGATGGACCGGTTCAACTTCTTTTTCGGCTTCTATTCTTTCATCCTCTGTCTCGCCGTGGCGGAGATCCTAAACGGTTTCGCCGGCTACGTGCGCGAGCGGCGGGTCCGTGATCTCGAGCCGCAGACCGCGCTGCTGGCGCTGGTCGCGTTCATCGACATTTGCGCGACCTGGCTCGACGCCTGGATCACGCTCAAGGACATCGAACTCGACTTTGGCGACCTGTGGGCGCCGATCCTGATCGCCACCTGCTTCTATCTCGCCGCGGCGATGATTTTCCCGCGCAAGTCCGCCGAGCTCGACAATCTGGGCGAATATTATCGTGCGAAAAGCTGGTTTGTCGCGGCCATGCTGCTCAGCGCCGAACTGCTCATCTGGACGACCTTCCTGCCCAGCTACGTCAACAATTTCCATCATCGTCCGGCGGTGTTCTGGCTGTGGCAAGTCCCGCTCAAACTGACCTTGTGCGGGCTATGGCTGGCGCTCGTGCTGGTGCATTCGAAGCGCGCCAATCTCGCAATTCTCGCGGCGCTGCTGTTCCTGTTCGTCTTTCCTTACTGGTCCAATGGCGGCGTCCCGCAATGGATCCATCGCCACTTCGATTATCCCGAGGTCAACGCGCGCCAAATCCGCTGAGCATCGTCTTGATCGTCCGGAACAGGATCAGCAGATCGAGCCAGGGCGAGAAGTATTTTATGTAGTAAAAGTCGTACTGAAGCTTTTCATGGACCTCGTCGACTTGCGCGACATGGCCCTGGTTGACCTGCGCCCAGCCTGATATCCCCGGCTTGACCACATGGCGGTACCGGTAAAACGGGATTTCGCTGGTGTACCACACCGACAGAACTTCGGCCTCGGGGCGCGGGCCGATCCAGCTCATCTCCCATTTCAGGATGTTGAACATCTGCGGCAGCTCGTCGAGCCGCAAGGTCCTCAGCGTGCGCCCGACCCGCGTGATCCGCGCATCGTCGTCGCTGGTCATCGCCGCTTGCCGCTCGTCGTCCATCGCGACCGTATTCATGGTGCGGAATTTGTAGACCGTGATCCGCTTGCCGGCATGTCCGACGCGCTTTTGCCGGAACAGGATGTCGCCCGGCCCCTCGATCCGGATGGCCAGCGCCACCACCGCCATCAGCGGCAATGCGACCGGAAGGATCGCCAGCGCGAACAGAAAGTCGCCCATTGCCTTGAGGTAGAAATATCCGCGCGCCGGAAGCAGCGACCCGAAACTGTTTTCCGACAAATGCTCGAGCTCGACGCGGCCGGTGAGCGATTCGGACAATTGCTTGACCTGATAGACCATGCGGCCGTCGAGCGCGGCGTCGGCGAGGAACGCTTCCCACTCGTCGGGCAGGTCGGCGGCGAAATCGGCGACGATCGCGTCGCATTTCTGCACGTCGGCAAGCCGCGGGCGACGCAGCGGCCGCCAGTCGACCGACAAGATCCGCTTGAGCTGGTCGATCGCTCCGAACGGGACGACGCCGATCGTCCGGCGCAGGTCACGCTCGGCATAGACGTAGAGCAGATACAGCCACGCCATGTGCAGGATGAGGCCACCTAGCAGCGCCACCCGCTCATAGGGCAAGCGCGACAACAGGAACCAGACGACGATCGTGCCGTGCCCGCCGAGCGCCGCCGGAAGGATGACCGCGCTGCGCCTGATGCCCGGATAGACTTCGATCGACAGCCGCAGCCAAAAGGCGATCATCACCGCCACCGCATTGCCGGCAAGCGTATTGACCGGTGCCGCCTCCCACATCGTCCCGGGCAGCAATGGGCCGCGCAGCAGCCACGGCAGGATCGCGCCGAACAGCATCGCCCCGGCAAACTGGAACCGGCGCCGGATCAGCAGCGCGCGGCCGCGCGGCGCTGCTCGCGGCCCCTTCGGCGGCTTGATCGACGCAGTCTCGCGGTTCACTTGCGCCGCCCCTTTGCCGGAGCCTTGCGCGGTGCTTGCTGGTGCTGGCTCATCGCGATCTAATCATGCAGGATTTCAGGCGTTTGGAACAGGCCGGGCGGACACTTATCCCGACGGCTTGCCCCGGCCGACGCCGTGATACGACAGACCGGCGCGTTCGGCGTCGACGCGATCATAGACATTACGAAGATCGATCAGCGTGCTGCCGCGCATCGTCGCGGCGAGCATGGCAAGGTCGAGCGCGCGGAATTCGTCCCATTCGGTGACGATGACCACAGCGTCGGCGCCGCTCGCCGCAGCATAAGCATCGGGCGCGAACTCGATGTCCTTGAGCACCTCTTCGGCCTGGTGGCGCGCAACCGGATCATAGGCCGCGACTGTCGCGCCGCGCGCGATCAGTCCCTCAATCAACGGGATCGACGGCGCGTCGCGCATGTCGTCGGTGTTGGGCTTGAACGCGAGGCCGAGCACAGCGATGCGCTTGCCGGCGATATCGCCGCCGAGCTGGCGCTCGGCGCGGTCGACCATCCCCGCCTTGCGCGCGTCGTTGACCGCGACCGTGGTCGCGACGATGTGCTGTCCGACACCCGCGGCCTCGGCGGTCTGTAGCAACGCCAGCGG
>JAJAYY010000254.1 GCA_026785965.1 Sphingomonas bacterium | reverse complement strand
GTCGGGGATCGACCCCGCCGAAGTTGACGATTGCATCATCGGTGCCGCGCTCCAGCAGGGCGTACAGGCGACTATCGGCCGCACCGCCGCGCTGCGCGCCGGGCTCCCCGTTACCGTCGCTGGAATGTCGATCGACCGCCAGTGCGCGTCGGGGCTGATGGCGATCGCCACCGCCGCCAAGCAGGTGATCGTCGATCGCATGGACGTGTGCGTGGCAGGCGGGGTCGAGAGCATCTCGATGGTCCAGACCCCCGAAATGCGGCTCGGCCCCGACATGGAATTGCTGGCGATGTACCCGACGGTGTACATGCCGATGATCGACACCGCCGAGATCGTTGCCAAGCGCTATGGCATTAGCCGCGACGCCGCCGACGCTTACGCGCTCGAATCGCAGCGCCGCACCGCCGCCGCGCAGGCCGAGGGCCGCTTCGCCGCCGAAATCGTCCCGGTCAGCGCCAAGATGGGCGTCAAGGACAAGGAAACCGGCGCGATCTCGATGCACGATGTCACGCTCGACAAGGACGAAGGCAATCGCGCCGATACCACGCTCGAGGGCTTGCAGAAGCTGCAACCGGTGCGCGGCGAAGGGATGACCGTCACCGCCGGCAATGCCAGCCAATTAAGCGACGGCGCCTCGGCCTGCGTGATCATGGACGCCGACCTCGCCTCGAAACGCGGGCTCGAGCCGCTCGGGCGCTACGTCGGAATGGCGGTCGCGGGCACCGAGCCCGATGAAATGGGCATCGGCCCGGTGTTCGCAGTGCCCAAATTGCTCGGCCGTTTCGGCCTCAAGGTCGAGGACATCGGCCTGTGGGAATTGAACGAGGCGTTCGCAGTGCAGGTGCTGTACAGCGCCGACCGGCTCGGCATCCCGCACGATCTGCTCAATGTCGATGGCGGCGCGATCTCGATCGGCCATCCCTACGGAATGAGCGGCGCGCGCCTCACCGGCCATGCGCTGATCGAAGGCAAGCGCCGCGGCGCCAAATATGTCGTCGTCACGATGTGCGTCGGCGGCGGCATGGGCGCGGCGGGACTGTTCGAGGTGCTGTGATGAGCGCCACCGATACCGTCCGCCGCCTTTATGACGCTTTCGCCAGCGGCGACGGCGACACGCTCGGCCACCTGCTTGGCGACACTCATTGGATCGAGGCCGCGGGCGGGCCGTACGGCGGGACCTACCGCGGCTTTGGTGAGGTCGCGACCAACGTCTTCGGCCCGATCGGCAACGACGTCCAAGACTTCACCGCCATCCCCGACGATCTGCTTGCCATCGGCGATGATCGCGTGCTTTCGCTCGGCACCTATCGCGGCACTACTGCCGCCGGTCCGCTCGCCGTGCGCTTCGCCCATTACTTCACTGTCGCCGGTGACCGCATTACCCACGTCGAGCAATTCACCGACACGCATCAGTGGCGCGTGGCAGTCGGCGGCTGACCGCCCTTCCCTTTTCGATGCATCGCTTTAGGCTACGCGCTTAGCTAGGGGAGTCAGCATGAGCCCAGTCGAACTCGTCGCGCTCGCCGCCTCGACCAGCTTGCTCGCTGGGTGGCGGCTGTACCTGGTCACTCTGGTCACTGGCATCGCCATGAAGTTCGGCTGGATCGCGCTTCCCGAGCAGCTCCAGGCCTCGACATCCTCGCCAACAATTGGGTCCTCGCTGCCGCCGGCGTCGGCACCTTCGCCGAATTCTTCGCCGACAAGATCGCCTGGGTCGATAGCGCGTGGGATGCGGTCCACAGCTTCATCCGGCCCTTGGGCGGCGCGCTCTTGAGCCTCGCCATCATCGATAGCGGCGATACTACCTGGCAGGTCGCGAGCTTCCTGCTCGGCGGCGGCGCGGCATTCGTCGCGCATGCCGGCAAGGCCGGCGCGCGCACGCTGGTCAATGCCAGTCCCGAGCCGTTCTCGAATGTCATCGTCTCGACCGCCGAGGACGTTGCCACCGGCGGGCTGCTCGCGCTCGCCATCGCCAACCCGATCGCCGCCGCCTTGGTCGCGGCGTGCCTCGTCGTCCTGTCGCTGTGGCTGGTGTTCGCCGCGCGCCGCGCCTTGCGCGGGCTGGTTGATCGGATCGCGCTGCCGCGAACGCCCGCCATTTGAGCAAACCGCGCCACGATCCGCGTTGGACGCTTGCCGCCTGCGTCCTCGCCTCTAGCCTGTCGTTCGTCGACGGCAGCGTGCTCAGCGTCGCGCTCCCCGCGATCCGCGCCAGCTATGGCGCCGGTGCCGCCGAGGTCCAATGGGTGGTCAACGCCTATCTCTTGCCGCTGTCGGCCTTGCTGCTGCTCGGCGGCGCGCTCGGCGACCATTATGGTCGTCGTCGCTTGCTGGTCCTCGGCACCGGCATTTTCGCTATCGCCAGCTTGGTCTGCGCCCTCGCCCCGAGCCTCGACCTGCTGCTCGCCGCGCGCGCCGCGCAGGGGCTCGGCGCCGCATTGCTCCTGCCCAACAGCCTCGCCTTGCTCAACGCCGCGTTCGAGGGCGAGAAACGCGGCCGCGCGGTCGGGATCTGGGCCGCCGCCGGGGCCGCCGCCGCCGCAGTCGCGCCGTTGATCGGCGGGTGGCTGGTCGACCATGTCGGCTGGCCGTCGATCTTCTTCATCAACCTGCCGCTCGCCGCCGGTGCGATCCTGCTCGCTGTGCTGTTCGTCCCCGAGAGCCGCGACAACGGTGCCGGCCGCATCGATTATCCCGGCGCGGTCCTCGCCACGCTCGGCCTTGGCGGCGCGACCTTCGGCCTCACCCGCTGGTCGTCGTCGGCCGCGCTCGACAGCATTGCGATTGCCGCGATGGTCGCCGGTCTCGCCATGCTCGCCGCCTTCCTGTGGATCGAGGCGCGTCGCGGCGACAGCGCGATGATGCCGCTCGGGATGTTCGCCGACCGCTGTTTTTCGGGGCTCAACCTGCTCACCTTCCTGCTGTACGGCGCGTTCGGCGCGGCGATGCTGCTCGTTCCTTACTTGCTGATCGAGGCCGCCGATTATTCGCCGGTCGAGGCGGGGCTGGCGCTGCTTCCGCTGCCGATCGTCCTCACCCTCGCCTCGCCGCTGATGGGTCAGCTCGCGGGGCGCATCGGCCCGCGCTGGTTCCTCGTCGTCGGCCCGCTCGTCGTCGCGGGCGGAATGCTGCTCGGCCAGCGCATCGACGCCGAGACCAATTATTGGACCAGCGTGTTCCCGGCGATCGCGGTGATGGCGGCGGGGATGGCGATCGCCGTCGCGCCGCTCACCGCATCGGTATTGGGGTCGGTCGACGAACGGCATGTCGGGACCGCCTCTGGCTTCAACAGCGCGGTCGCACGCACCGGAGGGCTAATCGCCACCGCCTTGCTCGGGGTCGTCCTCGCGCGCGAAGGCGAGGCGCTCATGGCCGGCTTCCACCTCGCGCTGATCGGCAGCGCGATAGCTGCCGCAGCGGCCAGCGCGGCAGCATTATTCCTCGTCGGCAGCGTGAAAATGCGAACCGGCTAAGCGTTCGCCGCGATGAATTTCTCGACCACCGGGGCGATCCGTTCGCGCCATTTGCGGCCGTTGAAGATGCCGTAATGGCCGACGTCCTTGGCCATCAGATACTTCTTCTTCGCCGGCGCCAGCTTGGTCGCCAGATCGAGCGCCGCCTTGGTCTGGCCGATGCCCGAAATATCGTCGCGTTCGCCTTCGATCGCGAGCAGCGCAGTGTCCTTGATCGCGGTCGGATCGACGCGCTTGCCGCGGTGCATATATTCGCCCTTGGGCAGCAAATGGCGCTGGAACACGACATCGACCGTCTGCAGGTAGAATTCGGCGGTCATGTCGCACACCGAGCGATATTCCTCGTAGAAATCGCGCGTCGCGTCGGCGCTTTCCTCGTCGCCGATGACCAGATGTTTGAACAATTCCCAATGGCTGGTGAGGTGATCGCCCAAATTCATCGTCATAAACCCGGCGAGCTGGAGGAAGCCCGGATAAACCTTGCGGCCCGCGCCCTCATAGATCATCGGCACCGTGGCGATCGCGTTCTGCTGGAACCAGGCATGCGGCCGCTGGGTCGCGAGCGTATTGACCGCAGTCGGCGCGGCGCGGGTATCGACCGGCCCGCCCATCATGGTCAGCGTCGCGGGCCGCGCCGGATGCTTGTCGGCATTCATGATCGCCACTGCGGCATAGGCCGGGACCGACGGCTGGCACACCGCGAGCACATGCGGGCGCTTGCCGGTGAGCGCAAAAATCGTCGCGCAGAAGTCGATCAGATAATCGACATAATCGTCGAGGTCGAAGCGACCGTCGTCAAGCGACACCAATTTGGCATCGCGCCAGTCGGTGATGAACACGTCCTGCTTGGGCAGCAACCGCTCGACCGTTTCGCGCAGCAGGGTTGCATAATGGCCTGACATCGGCGCCACGATCAGCAGCGGCTGCTGGCCCTCGATCGCGACCACGCCGTCGACCTTGCGGAAGCGCTTCAACTGCCCGAACGGCTTGCGCGCCACGACGTCCTCGTCGACCGCGACAATCTTCTTGCCGACGATCGCGGTCTCGAACCCGAATTCGGGCTTGCCGCGCGGGGCCGAGGCGTGTGCGAACACGTCGAGACCGGCGGCGACCACCGGGCCCATCGACGAGTAGCTGAACGGATTGGCGGGATTGTTAAGCCAGCCGGCGCCAAGCCCGGCCAGTCGGCTCGCCCCGGCGAGCAAGGAACGTTGCACCTCATAGGCGTCGTAAAGCATCAAATCTCCGGGGGTTCAGGGCATGTGATCAACCGTTGTGCGACCGATAAGCTCCCCCGGCAAGGACAATGCTGCATCGCACCCGCCGCAATGCGGCAATTGAGGCAATGCGGACACACTGCTAGGGAGGCAAACGATGGCCACCCTCCCCGACGACAAGAAACCTAAAAGTCTGTCCAACCTGGCGATGGTATGGAACTACGCCCGCCGCTATCCTGGCCACCTTGCCGGGGCCGGCGCCGCCTTGGTCATCGCCGCAGCTGCGACCTCGGGCGTGCCTTATGCGTTCAAGCTGATCATCGACCGCGGCTTCTCGGGCAATGGCGATATCGCGCGCTGGTTCCAATATCTGCTGGCGCTGGTGATCATCATGGCGCTCGCCACCGCGACGCGTTTCTATTTCGTGTCATGGATCGGCGAGCGCGTCGTCGCCGATATCCGGCTTGCGGTGCACCGCAACCTGCTGCGCATGGCGCCCGGCTTCTTCGAGGAAAATCGCCCCGCCGAAATCACCAGCCGCCTGACGGTCGACACGACGATCATCGAGCAGGTTGTCGGGACCACATTGTCGGTCGCGCTGCGCAATCTCGTGATGGGGGTCGCCTGCGCGGTGATCCTGTTCTTCCTCGCACCCAAGCTCGCCGCGATGATGCTGCTCGGCATTCCGTTCGTGGTCGTCCCGATCACCTTCCTCGGGCGCCGCGTGCGCGCGGTTTCGACCAAGAGCCAGGACCGCATCGCCGACGTCGGCACCGTCACCAGCGAGGTGCTCGGCGCGATGAAGATCGTCCAGGCGTTTAACCAGCAGGAACGCGAGGCCAAGCGCTTTACACTTGCCACCGAAACCGTCTTTGCCACCGCCAAGAAGCGCATCCTGCTGCGCGCGCTGATGACCGCGATCGTCATCGCCTTGATCTTCAGCGCCATCACGCTGGTCATCTGGCAGGGCGCGATCGACGTCGCCGCGGGGCGGATGAGCGGCGGCACCATCGCCGCCTTCGTGCTTTACGGGGCGTTGCTCGCCGGTGCGTTCGGCACCTTGAGCGAAGTCTATGGCGACCTGCTCCGCGCGTCGGGCGCGTCCGAGCGGCTCAACCAATTGCTTGTCGCCGAGCCCGACATCAAGGCGCCGGCCCACCCCATCGCGCTGCCCCTCCCGGCTGAGGGCCGACTGATCTTCGAGCAGGTCAATTTCCGCTATCCGACCCGCCCCGACGTCAGCGCGCTCGACGACTTCCAGCTCGAGGTTCGCCCGCGCGAGCGGCTGGCAGTGGTCGGCCCGTCGGGCGCGGGCAAGACCACCTTGTTCCAGCTCGCCCAGCGCTTCTACGATCCGCAGGGTGGCCGCGTGTTGCTCGATGGCGTCGACCTCAAGGATGCCGACCCGGCCGACATTCGCCAGCGGATTGCGATGGTCCCGCAGGACGTCGTCATCTTCGCCTCGTCGGCGCGCGACAATTTGCGCTACGGCAATTGGGACGCGAGCGAGGATGAGATTTGGGCGGCAACGCGCGACGCCAATGCCGAAACCTTCCTCCGCGCCCTCCCCGACGGGCTCGACACGTTCATGGGCGAAGGCGGCGCGCGGCTGTCGGGCGGGCAGCGTCAGCGGATCGCGATCGCCCGCGCCTTGCTCCGCCGCGACGCGCCCTTGCTGCTGCTCGACGAAGCGACCAGCGCGCTCGACGCCGAAAGCGAAGCCGCGGTCCAGGATGCGCTCGAGCGCTTGATGGCCGACCGCACCACGATCGTCATTGCCCACCGCCTGGCCACGGTTCGCGCGGCCGACCGCATCGTCGTGATGGACCACGGCCGGATCGTCGAGGAAGGCACCCACGCCAGCCTCGCCGCGCAGGACGGCCTCTACGCCCGCCTCGCCCGCCTCCAGTTCGACGGCATCGCCGCCTGATCGGTGCCCCGCTTCAGTCGCGCTCGATGGGGCGGCGAAGCGCACTTGATTGCCGCACTGACCTGCCGGGCTTCATTTCGTCGGAGCTGCCCATTCCGCATCCGTTCAGCGCCGCTTTGCGTATCTCCCGGGCAAGAGGAGTTGAGCCATGACCAACCATCAGTTTGACCGGCGCGGCCTGTTTGGCGCGGGCGCGATCGGAATCATCGCCGCCGCCGTCGCATTGACAGGGCGCCGCTCGGACGCCGCCGTGCGCTACGAAGTCGCTCGCACTCCCGCCGAATGGCGCCGCCGCCTCGGCCCCGAGCGCTACCGCGTCCTGCGCGATGCCGGCACCGAGCGCGCCTTCACCAGTCCGCTCAACAAAGAACATCGCCGCGGCACCTTCGCCTGCGCCGGCTGTGCTTTGCCCCTGTTCGCCTCGGCCACCAAGTTCGACAGCGGCACCGGCTGGCCGAGTTTCTATGCCGCGCTTCCCAATGCCGTCCGCACCACCCGCGATTCCTTGTTCGGAATGGAGCGGGTCGAGGAACATTGCCGCCGCTGCGGCGGGCACCTTGGCCATGTGTTCGACGACGGCCCGCGCCCGACTGGCAAGCGTCACTGCATCAACGGCCTCGCTTTGACCTTCAAGCCCGCCTGATGTTGTTCATCCTGCTCGCTTATCTGGGTGGCATCCTGACCATCCTTTCGCCGTGCATCCTGCCGGTGTTGCCGTTCGTGTTTGCGCGCGCTGATCAGCCGTTCCGGACCAACGGCCTGCCGTTGCTCGCCGGAATGGCGCTGACCTTTGCCGGGGTCGCAACGCTCGCCGCGGTCGGCGGCGGCTGGGCGGTCACCGCCAACAGTTACGGCCGCTGGGCCGCGTTGGTGTTGATGACCGGCTTCGCGATCCTGTTGATCTTTCCCAATCTCGCGGCGCGCGCGATGCGCCCGCTGGTCGGCTGGGGTGAGCGGCTGTCGATCCGCGCCGATAATGGCGGCGGCATCGGCGGCTCGTTGCTGCTCGGCGTCGCCACCGGCCTGCTGTGGGCACCGTGCGCGGGGCCGATCCTCGGCCTCATCCTGACCGGCGCAGCCTTGTCGGGGGCCAGCACCACCACCGCTTTCCTGCTGCTCGCTTACGCGCTTGGCGCGGCCACCAGCCTCGCGCTCGCCTTGCTCATCGGTGGCAAGGTGTTCGCGACCATGAAGCGCTCGATCGGCGCCGGGGAGGGAATGCGCAAGGTGATTGGCGTATTGATCCTGGTCGGGGTCGGCGCGATCGCGCTCGGCCTCGACACGCGCTTGCTCGCCAAGCTGTCGAGTGCGCAGACCTTTGCCTTCGAACAAGGCATCGCCAAGCGCCTCGGGCTGGACGATAGCGAACTCACCACCGTCACCACTGGCGGCCGTTTGCCGGTCGAAGGCCCGCTCCCCAGTCTCGACGGTGCGATCAGCTGGCTCAACTCGCCGCCGCTGACGCGCGAGCAGCTCAAGGGCAAGATCGTGCTGGTCGATTTCTGGACCTACAGCTGCATCAACTGCATCCGCGCGGTCCCGTTCGTCCGCGCCTGGGATCAGCGCTACCGCGAGGCCGGCCTGGTCGTGATCGGGGTCCACGCCCCCGAATTCGCGTTTGAGCGCGATCTAGACAATGTCCGCAAGGCGGTCGCCGACCTCGGCATCGCTTACCCCGTCGCGGTCGACAACAAACTGACCATCTGGAATGCGTTCCGCAACCGTTACTGGCCCGCGACTTACCTCGCCGACGGCCAGGGGCGGATCCGCTATCACCATTTCGGCGAAGGCAATACCGCCCAGACCGAGGCCGCAATCCGCGCCCTGCTTGTCGAGCAAGGCGCACGCCTTCCCGGCGCGATGGCCGCGGTCAAAGCGACCGGTGCCAGCGCCGCGGCCGACCGCGCCCGGGTCAAGTCGCCCGAAACCTATCTCGGCATCCGCCGCGCCGCCAATTTCGCGTCCCCCGGCGGACTTCGGGGCGGCGATCATGTCTATTCGCTTCCGACTGCGCCGACGCTCAACCAATGGGGCTTTGGGGGCCGCTGGATGGTCGAGGAGCAGCGCGCGCGATTGGTCTCGCCCACCGGTCAGATCGGGTTCCGCTTCGAGGCCCGCGACGCCCACCTCGTGCTCGGCAGCAGCGCCAATCGCCCGCTGCGCTTCCGCATCTCGATCGACGGCAAGCCGCCTGGCGCCGACCACGGCCTCGACACCGATGCCGCGGGAAATGGCGTGGTGCGCGACCACCGCCTCTACAATCTGGTTCGCCAGCAGGGGGTGGTCGGCCAGCATCAGCTAACGATCACCTTCCTCGATCCGGGCGTCGAAGCCTATGCCTTCACCTTCGGGTGAGGCTAAGCGGCGAGGCGGACCGCTTCGTCGGGCGAAAATTCGGTGAATTCGGCGGCGGCGCGACGGCGCTCGGCCATTTGCCGCTGGAGCGCGAAGAAGGCTTGCGCCGGATTGGCTGCGAACAATTCGGGCATCGCCTTCGACCGGCGCAGGCGGCGCTCGCAGTGCACCAGCCCGCGCTGTTCGGCTCGATGATATGCGCTGACCGGGATGCGCAGTGTCATGATCGCGCGCCGCACCGCTCGCGCGTCAAGCGGCCAGTCGAGCTCGACGATCGCCTGCTCCAATGCATCGCCAAGCAGCGCCTCGGCCCAGCTTTGCTGCGCCACGAACAGGCGCCTTCGAGCGTCTGCATTTGCGCCGCCGCGACGCGACCGGCACGCGGCGTAAGCGGCCGTTATCTCCGGATCGAGCTGTCGCTGCGCTTGCTCGCTGAGCCCCGGCGTCGCGACCATGCGATAGGTCAGCAACGCCGCTGCGCAGCGCTGCCGGTCGAGCGCGCGGAGCGCCTCGCCAAACCGCGTCACGCGCTCCTGTAATGCCGCGCGCCGCTCGCGCTTGAGGCGCCACCACGACCGCTGCACTGCGCGCTGCAACCCTGCCGTCGCTGGATCGATCGACAGTGCGCCATGCGCCGCGAGCAAGGCATAGACATTGGCCAGCCCGAGCGAGTCGGCGAGGTGGTGATAGACCACCGCGCGCTGCGGCGAATCGCGCCCCCGCCCGGCGAGCGAGGTCGCTTCAATTTCAAGCTGTTCGACAAGGCCATGCTGGTGCGACTCGATGATATCCATCGGCCACGCCTAGCGCGCAGATTCTCAACAGGTGGTTATTGCCGCTCGGCTTGCGGCTCGATCTGCAAATTTAATCCAGACATCGCGCATTCGCTGTAGACCTCATAGGCTGGCGGCGGAAAATCGCGCGTCCCGAAACAACCGATCGCGACCGACACCGAGCCCGGTCGCTGCTCGATCCGATGATACAGCGTCGTCCCGCACTCGCCGCAGAAATATTGCCGGACCCAATGCCCGCCATCTTCGCCCTGTCGCTCCCACAACCGCGGTGCGCCGCTCAGGACGACCTGCTCGTCGCGATAGGTCGCGTTGAGCGTGAAGTCGCTTCCCGTGCGCGCCTTGCAGGCGAAGCAGTGGCACAGCGAGATGCGCCACGGCTGGCCCGCACAGCGTGCTTCCAGCGCCCCGCACTGGCAGCGCGCGGTGCGGCTGGTCGAATGAGGGCTGTCCGCAGTCATCCAGCGATCCTCACCAAAAAGGGCGGCCCCGGCAAGGACCGCCCTTGATTTTGGTTCGCGGACGACGTGCTTAAAAAGCCGTCATATAGTTTTCGTTTCCGACAAACCCCATCTTGGTGACATTGGCTTGCTTGGTAACCGCCAGCACTTCGTCGACCAGCTCGTAGCGCGCCTCGGGTTCGGGCTGGAGGTGAAGCTCGGGCACCGGGTCCATTTGCTGGGTGACGTCGAGGAACTGGCGCAACTGCTGTTGATTGACCATCGCACCGTTCCACAGGATCGCTCCCGCCTGCGTGATCACGACTTTGTTCTTGATCGGATCTATCGGCGGCGGGATATTGTTGGGGTCGTTTTGCGGCAGGTCGAGCTTCACCGCGTGGGTCTGCGGCGGAATGGTGATGATGAACATGATGATCAAAACGAGCAGGACGTCGATGAGCGGCGTCATGTTCATTTCGAGCATGGGTTCGCCCGCCGTGTTGGAGCTCGTGGTTTGCATTGCCATGGGAACGGGCTCCTAAATTACAGTCGCTTAACGGTGGCGCCGGGAGGTGGCATTGAGATGAAGCCGACTCGTGCGAACCCGGCCCGCTGCATCGTGAAAACTGCGCCGCCAATGCACTTGTACGGGGTATCGACATCGCCGCGGATATGCACCTCGGGCATATTCTCCTCGGTGATATTCTCAACGCCGCCAACCTTGGCGATCTGGTCCTCGAGCTTCTTGACCGCTCGCTCCAGCAGCACCTCGTTGGTCACCGGCGTCAGGTTCCAATAGACCTCGCAAGCGCCGCCGGCGCCGCCGCGCACCGACAGGTTGACGTTGTCGGGCTTTGTCTCGGTCACTTGATATTGAACTTTCGGAAGCTGCACCGGGACCGCCTGGAGGACGACCGGAACCGTGATCAGGAAGATGATCAGCAGGACCAGCATGATGTCGACCAGTGGCGTCGTGTTGATGTCCGACATCGGGACGTCTTCGTCGCCGTCGGCTGGGCCTACGCTCATCGCCATGAGGAGATTTTCCTTCTCGTCGTATCAACTCCCGGGCCGGCACGCGACCGGCCCGGGCGGGTGTCGCTTAGCGGTTGGTCGGATCGGCCTGCTGACCCGTCGGGGTCATGCCAGGACGGACCGGCTCGGTGCCGCGCGGAGTCGGCGCTGCGGCGCTACGGGTCTGCGCCGGGGCCTTGCCCGCCGGACCTGCCGCCATCGCCGGCTTGACCGCGCCGTTCGAGGCGAGGTAGCCATGGACGTCATTGGTGAAGGCCGACAGATCCTCACTGATCGTCTTGTTGCGGCGGATCAGCCAGTTGTAGGCGAGCACCGCCGGAACCGCGACGATCAGACCGAGCGCGGTCATGATCAGCGCTTCGCCGACCGGGCCGGCGACGGTGGAGATCGACGCATCGCCCGACGAGCCGATCTTGATCAGCGCGCGGTAGATGCCGACGACGGTGCCGAACAGGCCGATGAACGGCGCGGTCGAGCCGACCGTGGCGAGGAAGGCGAGGCCTTCGCCGAGGCGTGCGATGATCCCGCCCTGGCTACGCTGCAGGCTGGCTTGGACCCACTCATGCTGGTCGACGGGATCGGTCAGCTTGCTGTGCTGGTCCTGCGCGATGAGCGCATCCTCTACGATCGCGCGATAGGCGCTTTTCTGATCGAGCTTGCCCGAAGCGTCGCGAAGGTTCGGCGCGTTCCAGAAGCTGGTGCGGACTTTCTTGCCCTGGTTGATGATTTTCTGCTGCTGCAGGAATTTGGTGAACAGGATGTAGAAGGTGCCGATCGACATGATCACCAGGATGATGAACGTCGACCATGAAATGGCGCCACCTTCTTCCAGGGCCTGCATCAGGCCGTAAGGGTTTTCGGAAGCGGGTGCTGCGGCGGCGGCCGCAAGCATGAGAGCTGGAGTTGCCATAGGATCTACTTTCCTCAAAAAATTCGTTGGTCAGTCATTATTCGATCAATTGTCCGGAAGCACCCACTTGATGCGCGCGGAACTCGTGCCGGTGGTCGCAGTGCCACTAGTGTCCCGCGCCGGCGTAAAGCGGGCGCGCCGCTTCAGGATGCTGCACGTCGTGGTGTCGAGCGCTGTCGAGCCCGACGACGAGGTCACGTTGCAACCACTGACCCGACCGTCGGCCGAAATCGCCAGGCTGACCGCGGTCGTCCCTTGCTCCTCGTTGCGAAGCGCGCCTGGTGGATAATCGTCGGACGAGAACAGACCGGGCAAGCTGCCCTTGGCCCTCGCTGACTGGTCCGGTCTTGGCGGCGGCGGTGCGGGCGGCCTCGGCGGCACCGGATCGGCGCGCGGCGTGATGATCACCGGCTGGATGTTCGGCGTCGTCTGGATCATCGGCGCCTGGGTGATGGTCCGCACCAGTGGCGGCGGCGCGCTGACTTGCGGCGGCGGCGGCAATGGCGAATCTTCGGGCGGGGGCGGCGGCTCCTCGGGCGGGGGCGGTGGTTCGTCCTCGACGTCGAAGGTCTTGAGATCTTCG
This sequence comes from Sphingomonas bacterium, assembly GCA_026785965.1. Lineage (GTDB taxonomy): Bacteria > Pseudomonadota > Alphaproteobacteria > Sphingomonadales > Sphingomonadaceae > Sphingomicrobium. The sequence goes on along the minus strand of JAJAYY010000254.1, from coordinate 4,917 downwards.
GCCGCCTGTTTGACCACATTATAAGCCAGCCCGCTGACCAGCACATAACCGAGCCCGACGTGGATCAAGGCGACGATGATGATCGCCACAGTGCGGTTCGATCCCATCTCTTTGCGATTGGCATAGGACATTAAGCCACAAATCTCCTCATTCCGTGGTGGTCCCACGGCGCGGACAGGGCGGACAAAAGCCCAAACCTGGCCACTCGATTGGGACCGCCGATGTATCAACATATCATCGGCAAGTGCGCGCTGCTGTAACTAAGGCCAAAAGACGACGCAATGGATTTTGTTCCGCTTCGTCACCGACTTTGCCGCGCAAATCGGAGCTTCCTAAGGGGCGACCCCGCGGAAAGACGCAATTTCGACTCCGACGCCGCGCGCATCGGGATAAACATCGGGCTTGGTGCTGGTGACTCGAAGCGCTGCCACGCCCTGCGCCGCGGCGAGTCGTTCGAAGATCGCGTGAAGCAAAGTCTCCTGCAAATTGTACCGCCGCGCGGTCGCCAGCGCGCGCACTTCGCGCACCACGAAATCATAATCCCACGCCTGCTCGGGATCGTCGCCGTGGGGCGCGTGGGGCGATTCGATCCACAGTTCGACGCTGATCAGCAACCGCTGCGGAATTCCGATCTCGAAGTCGTGAAAGCCGATGTCGGCCATCACTTCGAGCGAATCGATCAGGATGCGTTGCTGGCGCGCCTTGATCGCGGCGGGCACCATTCCCGCCAGGGTCACTTCATGTTCCATCACCGCTCCAGATATTGGACGTCACGCGCCAGCGCCATTTGCTGCTGCCCGCCGTCGATCAGCAGCGTCTCGCCGGTCATCGCCGGCTGGTCGATCAGAAACCGGATTGCGCGCACCACATCGTCGACCTCGACTCCGCGGCCGAGCGGATTGAGCGCATGCACCGCCTGATAGTTGGCCTCGCCCTGCGCGCCCGACGGCAGCATCAGCGCGGGCGCCACCGACATCACCCTGATTCCCTGGCCGGCGAGCGCACGCGCCGCCAGCCGGGTCAGTCCGTCGAGCGCATATTTGGACAAGGTGTAACTCAGATAATCGGGGTTGGGCGCGGCGAGCTTGGCGTCGGTCAGATTGACCACCAGCGCATCGCCATCCGCATGACGCCGTGCCAATGCGTCGATCAACAGCATCGGAGCGCGCGCATTGACCGCCATATGCGCTGCAAACTCGCTGCCGTCGGTGTCGCCGAACCCGTCCCAGGCAAACCGTGCGGCATTGTTGACCAGCAATCCGACCGGTCCCGGCGCGGCGGCGAAGATCCGCGCCGCGCAATCGGCTTCGGCGAGGTCGGCGACGACCTTGATCGCCCCCTCGGGCACCGCGTCGCCGTCGTGATGGACTTGCGCCACCACCTGCCAGCCGTCGCTCAGCAACGCCGCGACGATCGCCGCGCCGACGCGTTTGCCTCCCCCGGTGACGATTGCAATCCGCTCGTTCATCGACCCCCCTTGGCGCCTCAAGGCTCCGCTCGCAATGGCCGCGCTCCTCGCCTAGAGGACGGCCAATGCCCGAATCCAACCCGCCCATCGATCTCGCCGGCCAATCGCTGGCCGAACTTGCCGCGCAGATCGCCGATCGCGCCCACCCACCGGTCGAGCGCTGGAACCCGAGCCATTGCGGGACCAGCGAAATGCGCATCGCCCGCGACGGCACCTGGTATCATCAGGGCCATCCGATCGGGCGCGAGGCGATGGTTCGCTTGTTCGCGACCGTGCTGCGCCGCGAGCCCGACGGCAGCCACGTCCTCGTCACCCCCGTAGAAAAATTGTCGATCGAGGTCGAAGCAACCGCGCTTCGCGCGCTGACCATGACGATGGAAGGCAGCGGCGCGGCGCGTTCGATCGCCTTTGCCCTCGACAGTGGCGACGCGGTGATCGCCGGGCCCGACCATCCGCTGGTCGTAATCGCCACCCCCGACGGCCCTTCGCCGCGCCTCGCGGTGCGCCACGGGCTCGAGGCCGAGCTCGCCCGCCCGCTTTATTACGAGCTTGCCGAAATCGCCCTTGCCGAGGGCCATGACCCGCCCGGCATCTGGTCGAGCGGCGCGTTCTTCGCGCTCGAGCCCGCGGCATGAGCCTGATCGAACGGATCGCCGCCGCGCTGGCGATCATCAGCCCGGTCGAACTGCTGCCCGGCGACCTCGTCGAAGGGTCGACCGCGCCGCTGCGTGAGGCTGCGGTGCTGGTCGCGATCACCGACCGTCGCAGTCCCGGGCTGGTGCTCACTCGGCGCCATGACGATTTGCGCGATCATGGCGGCCAGGTCGCTTTTCCCGGCGGCCGCCTCGACCACGGCGAGGACGCCCGCGCCGCGGCCTTGCGTGAGGCGTGGGAGGAATTGAACCTCGACCCGGCGCACGTCCGGATCATCGGCGAGGCCGATCATTACCGCACCATCACCGGCTTCGGAGTCACCCCGATCGTCGGCGTGATCCCGCCCGATCTCACGCTCACCCCCAACCCGCGCGAAGTCGCCGACTGGTTCGAGGCCCCGCTCGGCTTCGTCCTCGATCCCGCCAATCATGAGCGCAAGCAGACGCTCTACAAGGGCAAGATCCGCTCTTATTATGAGATCATGTGGGAAGGGCAGCGGATCTGGGGCGCGACTGCAGCGATGCTGATCAACCTGTCGCGGAGGGTGGGGTGAAGCTCGACCCGGCGCGCTGGCTCGATCGCCCCGGAATCGCGCGGCTGCTCAGGGCGCTCGACGCCGAGCACGGCGGGGCTCGCTTTGTCGGCGGGGCGGTGCGCGACGCGCTGCTCGATCTTCCCGCCGAGGATCTCGATCTCGCCACTGTCTTTCCGCCCGACGACGTCGTCCGCCGCCTCGAAGCTGCGGGCATCAAGGCAATCCCGACCGGGTTCGCCCACGGCACCGTCACCGCCGTGTCGTCGGGCAGCGTGGTCGAAGTCACCACCTTGCGCAGCGACGTCACCACCGACGGCCGCCGCGCGACCGTCGCCTTCACCGACGATTGGGCCGAGGATGCGTCGCGCCGCGACTTCACCATCAATGCGCTTTACGCCGACCCGCTGAGCGGCGAGGTGTATGACTCGGTCGGGGGCGAGGCGGACATCCTCGCCCGCCGGGTCCGCTTCATTGGCGATCCGCTTGAGCGGATCGCCGAGGATCACCTTCGGATACTGCGCTTCTTCCGCTTCCACGCGCGCTTCGGCGAAGGCGATCCCGATGCCGCCGCGCTTGCGGCTTGTGGCGCGCGCGCCAATGACCTGATGGCGCTCAGCCGTGAGCGCATCGCCGACGAATTGCTCAAACTGCTTGGCCTTGCCGATCCGTCGCCGACTGTCGCGCTGATGCAGCACCATGGCATCTTCGCACCGATCCTGCCCGAACTGGTCGATGAGGCGGGGCCGCGCATCGCGGCGCTCGCCGCCGCCGAACGCGACTCCGCCACCGCCCCAGATGCGCTTCGCCGCCTCGCCGCGATCCTGCCCCGCAATCCGCTCGCCGCAGCCAAGGTCGCTGCCCGGCTCAAGCTCAGCAACAAGGCGCGCAAGCGCCTCGCCCTTGCCGCCGATCCCGATCTCGACTCCAACCCCCGCGCCCTCGCCTACCACCATGGCAGCGCCGCCGCGCTCGACCGCTTGCTCCTTGCCGCACGACCGGTCGACGCCGCCGCGATCGCCAAATGGCCGCTTCCGCGCCTCCCCATGACCGGGGGCGACCTGATCGCGCGCGGGGTCGAACAAGGCCCGGCTGTGGCCAAAGCGCTGCGCGACATCGAATCGAAATGGGTCGCCGCAGGCTTTCCCCACGGCGACCCATTTGAAGCGTTGGTGGCGGCGGCGCTGGCTTAGGCCGGGGTTGCGCTCATCGTCGTCAGCTCGGGTTTGGGCAGCCCGCTCTTTTCATAAGATGCGATCAGCTCGGCCTTGCGCGCCGCCATCTGCTCGCCCAGCGCATCCATGTCGAGCCCGGTTTTGCGCGCTTGCGCAAACAGCCCTTCCATGCGCGCTTCCTCTTCCTCGACGTGATGCTCGATTTGCTCTCCGAGCACCCTGACCTTGGCGTCGTAATACTCGTCTGACGGACTGCCCGCCTCAATCTCGGCGATCAACACCTTGGCACCGTCATGCTCGACATAGGCTTCCTTGAGCAGATCTTCTTCGACCTTGCCTTCGCACGCCGGATAGAAGATTTCCTCCTCGATCGCGGCGTGGACGGTCAGCTCGAGGCAGATTTCTTCGGCAATCGTCTGCTTGCGGCTTTCGCCGCTCGCTTTTTCGAACGATTCAAACAGCCCGGCGACCTTGTCATGGTCGGCCTTGAGCAGGGCAATCGCATCGGGGGATTTGGTATCGGCCATGGTCAACATTCCCTTGCTGGAGGATATGGTGCGCCAACCGCCGATCGTTGTCTTCGTTCCTATCGCGAAGCTTTCGCATCAATCGCTGCGGATCGCCTCGTAAAGCAGCGAGCAGGCTCGGGCATCGATCCGCTTCGCGGCTACGCCTTGCGCCGCGATTTCCAGAATGCGAGCGCGGCGTCGGGTTCGAGCGGCTTGGCGAAGAAATAGCCCTGCCCGCTGTCACAGCCCAAAGCGGCGAGCGTCGTCGCCAGTTCGACCGTCTCAATCCCTTCGGCGGTGGTCGACATGCCGAGCGCGTCGGCCAGGCTCAGCACCGCGCGGACGATCGCCACGCTGTCGGGGTCGCGCATCATCCCGGTAACGAAGCTGCGGTCGATCTTGAGCACGTCGATCGGCAAGCGCTGGAGGTAGGCGAGGCTTGAATAGCCGGTGCCGAAATCGTCCATCGCGACCGTCGCGTCGAGCGCTTTCAAGGCCTCGAACACGCGGATCGCGCGGCTTGGATCCTGGACGATCGAGCTTTCGGTCAGCTCGCGCGTCAGTCGGTTGCCCGCCAGC
>JAJAYY010000253.1 GCA_026785965.1 Sphingomonas bacterium | reverse complement strand
TTTCTGGTAATGTATTTGCTCAAAAAAGCGTGGTGGGGCGGGAGGCGGGCGGGTTTGGGGTGGGGGGGGGGGGGGGGGGGGCGGCGGGCGCGCGCCGCGCCGGTCGCGATCTTGCAGCGGCTGGTGATGGTGGTGCTCGGAGTGCTGTCGCCGGTGCTCGCCGCGGCGCTGGTGCTGTTCCTCGCCTCGCTGCCGTTCACCGGGCTGACCAAGCTGTGGGATTCGTCGATCCCCGCCACCCCGATGATGCTGGTGGCGGGCGCGGGCGCAATCCTGCTCGCCAATGCAGTGCTCGGCAACGGCGCCGACGACCGCGCGACCAACCGCGTGCTGCGTATCTCGGCGCTCGCGCTGGTGCTGTGCGTGCTGCCGCTGGCGATCATTGCCGCGCTGTCGCTCGCCCAGCGAATCGGCCAGTACGGCTGGACCCCCGAACGCATTTGGGGCGTGGTCGCGGTGCTGGTCGCGATTGGTTATGGCCTGGTTGGCTGGTTGACGGTGGCCAAGGCCCGCCTGGCGTTCGACGATCTGCTTCGTCCGCTCCAGACCAAGCTCGCGCTCGGGATGTGCGGAATCGCGCTGATCCTCGCGCTGCCGATCCTCGATTTTGGCGCGATCTCGGCGTCGAGCCAGATGGCGCGATTCCATGCCGGCAAAGCGCCGCCGAAAGACTTCGACTGGCGGGCGATGGCGTTCGACTTCGGCCCCGCCGGGCGTAAGCGTCTCGCTGAGATCGCGCGCAGCGGCCCATCCGATCAGCGCAAACTCGCCGCTGCCGCGCTGGCGTCGAAGGATCGCTATCGGGTCGAGGAGGAGGTCGAAAAGACCGCCTCGGTCGCCAATCTCGATCGCTTTATGCGGGTCATTCCCGAGCGCGCCCTTGTTTCGCCCCAACTTCGCAACGCAATCGGGACGACGCAATTTTGCCGCACCGATCCGTGCGTCGTAATGCTGATCGACCCGCACCACGCGATGGTCGCGGGGCCATGGGGCGGCGTCAATTCAGTGCAAAACCGGCGACTGAAGCTGCTGGCGAACGGCACCTGGGTCGACGCGAGCGAAGTGCCATCCCCGCCCGCCGGACCGCCCCCGATTGCCGGCCAACCCAATTCGGCGGCGGGAGCGAGCGAGCCCGATCTCGCGACTGCGCCGGTCGAGCTGCGCAGGGTCGAGCGGCGTCAGTTGTTCGTCGGTGGCAAGCCCGTCGGTGAGGTGTTCGAATAGGAGCCGCTTGAAGGCGCGCGGCGCCCCTGCTAGCCGCGCCTTCATGTCCGTTGACCCAAAAACCGTGCGCCACGTCGCCAGGCTCGCCCGGATCGCGATGAGCGATGCCGAGGTCGTGGCGCTGGTGCCCGAACTCAACCAGATCCTCGGCTGGGTCGAGCATTTGAGCGAGGTCAACACCGACGGGATCGAGCCGCTGACTGCGGTGATCGACCTCAAATTGCGGCTGCGCGACGATGTCGTGACTGACGGCAACGTCCGCGACAAGGTGCTCGCCAACGCCCCCGACGCGCAGCATGGCTTCTTCGCGGTGCCCAAGGTGATCGAATAGTGACCGACCTCACGTCCAAGACCATCGCCGAGCTGCGCGACGGGTTTCGCGACGGCGAGTTTTCGGCGCGCGAGATTGCGACCAGCTTCAACGCCGCGGTGGTCGCGGGCAAAGCGCTCAACGCGTGGACCGTCGAGACCCCCGAACTGGCGCTGGCCGCAGCCGATGCCGCCGATGCGGCGCGGACCTCGAACCAGCTGAGACCGCTGTCGGGAATTCCGCTCGGGATCAAGGATCTGTTCGCCACCGAGGGGGTCGACACCACCGCCGGGTCGAACATCCTGCGCGGTTTCAAGCCACCGTACGAATCGACCGTCTCGGGCAAGTTGAAGGACGCCGGGGCGGGAATGCTCGGCAAATTGAACATGGACGAATTCGCGATGGGCTCGTCGAACGAGACCAGCGCCTACGGCCCGGTGACCAGCCCATGGCGCCGGGGCGACGGCGGAAATGCCGCGCTGACCCCGGGCGGAAGCTCAGGCGGGTCGGCGGCGGCGGTCGCGGCGGGGATGGCGCCGGGGGTCACCGGGACCGATACCGGCGGCTCGATCCGCCAGCCCGCGGCGTTCGTCGGGATCAGCGGGATCAAGCCGACCTACGGCCGCTGCTCGCGCTGGGGGATCGTCGCCTTCGCCTCGTCATTGGACCAGGCCGGGCCGATGGCGCGGACGGTGCGCGACTGCGCGATCATGCTCGAAGTAATGAGCGGGTTCGACGCCAAGGATTCGACTTCGCTCGATCTTCCGGTGCCCAAGTGGGAGGCTGGATTGTCGAGTGATTTGAAGGGCAAGCGGGTCGGAATTCCGACCGAATATCGCATCGACGGCGTCCCGGCCGAGATTGATGCCTTGTGGGAGCAGGGGGTCGAATGGCTGCGCGACGCCGGTGCCGAGCCGGTCAAAATCAGCCTGCCGCACACCGCCCACGCGCTGCCGACCTATTACATCATCGCCCCGGCCGAAGCCTCGTCCAACCTCGCCCGTTATGACGGGGTGCGCTACGGCCAGCGGATCGAGAGCGAGGCCGGGCACGGCACCACGCTCGACGGGATGTACGCCGCGACCCGCGCCGCCGGGTTCGGCGCCGAGGTCAGGCGCCGCATCATGATCGGCACCTATGTGCTGTCGGCTGGCTTCTACGACGCTTACTTCACCAAGGCGCAGAAGGTCCGCACCCTGATCAAACGCGACTTCACCCAAGCCTTCGAGAGTTGCGACTTCATCCTCACCCCGACCGCCCCCTCGGCGGCGTTCGGGCTGGGCGAGAAAATGAGCGACCCGCTGGCGATGTATTTGAACGACGTGTTCGGGGTCCCGGCCAGCCTCTCGGGACTTCCCGCGATGTCGGTACCCGGCGGCATCTACAGCCAGGGCCTCCCCCTCGGC
>JAJAYY010000252.1 GCA_026785965.1 Sphingomonas bacterium | reverse complement strand
GGTCGTAGGCGCGACCACAGATCGCGACCTTGCGCTGTTGGGTGTCGGCCTGGCCGGTCTCGTCGAACGCCATCACCACCACCGCGGCGCCATAGGCTCGGACTTTGGCGGCGACCTCGAGGAATGGCGCCTCGCCTTCCTTGAGGCTGATCGAATTGACGATCGGCTTGCCCGACACGCACTTCAGCCCGGCCTCGATCACGCTCCACTTCGATGAATCGATCATCACCGGGACGCGCGCGATGTCGGGCTCGGCGGCAAGGCGCTTCAAATAGGTCGCCATCGCCAGCTCGCCGTCGAGCAACGCCTCGTCCATGTTGACGTCGATTATCTGCGCGCCGGATTCGACCTGCTCGAGCGCGACTGACACCGCGGCATCATAATCGCCCGCGAGGATCAGTTTTTTGAACTTGGCCGAGCCGGTGACATTGGTCCGCTCGCCGATGTTGACGAAACGTGCGCCGACGGTGGCGCGATCCTGATCGGTCATGCGGCGAGGATCATCGGTTCAAGTCCGGCGAGCAAGGTTTGACTCGGGACGGCGGGAATGGCGCGCGGGGAATGGCCCTGGGCCGCCGCCGCGATGGCGGCGATATGCTCTGGCGTGGTGCCGCAGCAGCCGCCGACGATGTTAACCAGCCCATCGGCAAACCATTCGGCGACCTGGCCCGCGGTTTCCTCGGCGGACTCGTCATATTCGCCGAGATCGTTGGGCAGCCCGGCATTGGGATAGGCCATCACCAGCGTTTCGGCGGTCGCCGACAGCGCGGCGAGGTGCGGGCGAAGCTGGCCCGCGCCGAACGAGCAATTGAGCCCGATCGTCAGCGGGCGGGCATGGCGAACGCTCGCCCAGAACGCTTCGACGGTGTGGCCCGACAGGTTGCGCCCCGACAAGTCGGTCAGCGTCATCGAGATCATGATCGGCAATTCGCGCCCCAGCGCAGCTTCCGCCTCAAGCGCGGCCATGATCGCCGCCTTGCAGTTGAGCGTGTCGAACACCGTCTCGATCAGCACCGCATCGACCCCGCCTTCCACCAACGCGTCGATTTGCTCGCGATAAACCGCTTTGACCTCGTCGAAATCAACTTCGCGAAAGCCCGGATCGTTGACGTCGGGCGACAGCGACAAGGTCTTGTTGGTCGGCCCGACCGCACCGACCACCCAGCGCGGCTTGCCGTCGGCGGCACTGGCTTCGTCGATTACACCGCGAATGATCCGCGCTGCGGCGCGATTAATCTCGGCGACCAGGCTTTCCGCGCCATAATCCGACTGGCTGATACGCGTCGCGTTGAAGCTGTTGGTGGCCAAAATATCGGCCCCCGCGGCAACGAAGCGGCGCGCAATCGCGGCGATGATGTCGGGCCGGGTCAGGTTGAGAAGGTCATTATTGCCCTTCTGGTCGTGGCCAAGGTCGAACCCGCCACGATAATCGGCCTCGGCCAGTTTCTCGGCCTGGATCAGCGTCCCGTAAGCGCCATCCTTGATCAGGATGCGGGTCGCCGCTGCCGCCCTTATGTCGTTCGCGACGCTCATGCCCTTACCCCGAGCAAATGGCAGATCGCATAGGCCAGCTCGGCGCGATTGAGGGTGTAGAAATGAAAATTGCGCACCCCGCCGGCGTAAAGCTGGCCGCACAATTCGCCCGCGATCGTCGCCGCGACCAGCTGCCGCGCGGCGGGCAGATCGTCGAGCCCTTCGAAGATATTGTCCATCCAGGCGGGGATCGCGGCGCCGCACTGGCCGGCGAACTTGCGCGTCTGGGCGACGTTCGACACCGGCAGGATCCCGGGGACGATCTCGATCTCGACCCCGCGCGCCGCGACCCGGTCCTGGAAGCGGAAGAAATTGTCCGCCGAGAAAAAGAATTGGCTGATTGCGCGGTCGGCCCCAGCGTCGATCTTGGCGATCAGATTGTCGAGGTCGCTGTCGGGGCAGTCGGCGTCGGGATGAACCTCGGGATAAGCCGCGACCGAGATTTCGAACGGCGCGACCTGCTTGAGGCCGGCGACCAGCGCGGCGGCATTGGCGTAGCCTTGCGGGTGCGGCGCGTAGGGCTGACCCGGCTCGGGCGGGTCGCCGCGCAGCGCGACAATATGCCGCACCCCCGCATCCCAATAACATCGCGCGATGTCGTCAATCTCGCCGCGGCTCGCCCCGACGCAGGTCAAATGCGCCGCCGGGGTCAGGTCGGTCTCGTGCACCAGCCGTTCGACCGTGGCGTGGGTCCGCTCGCGGGTCGATCCGCCCGCGCCATAAGTGACCGACACGAACCGCGGCCTGAGCGGGGCGAGCGTCTCGATCGAGCGCCACAATGTCTCGGCCATCGCGTCCGACTTGGGCGGGAAGAATTCGAAGCTCACGGCAATGTCGCCGCGCGCCTCGGCGAACAGCGGCGGGCTGACCAAGAGTGTCTCCCGGTTCATGCCGCCCGCTGCCGCCGCTGGCGGCCGTCCGATTTGCGAGCCAGCCACAGCGACACAGTCAGCTCACCGCCTGCAAGATGCTGACTGCGTTCAGACGTCAGCCCCGCGCCTTCGAACCAACTGCTAATTGCGGGATCGGCGAAACCGAGCCGCTGGTGGGCATCGGTTTCGCGCAGTTCATCGCGCTCATGCGGGGCGAAATCGACGATCAGCAACCGCCCGCCGGGGCTGAGCAATCGCCCCGCCTCGGCGATGGCATGCGCCGGGGCCTGGGCATAATGGAGCACCTGATGAAGAATCACGACGTCGGCCGCGGCGTCGGCAAGCGGCAGCGCATACATGTCGCCCTGGCGCAGCGACGCGTTGCGGATTCCGCACGCCTCTAGCTTGACCCGGGCCAGCCGCAGCATTTCCGACGAGCGATCGATCCCGATCGCGCTATCGGCCTTGGCGGCAAACAATTCGATCATCCGGCCGGTACCGGTGCCGATATCGACCAGCCGTCCCAAGGGCTCGCCGTCGAGCGCAGTGGCGATCGCTTGCTCGACCTCGCTTTCGGCGACGTGGAGCGAGCGGATGCTGTCCCACGTCTCGGCGTGAACCGCGAAATAGCGCGCCGCGGCCTCGGCGCGGTCGGCGCGCACCGCTCCGAGTCGCGCCGAATCGCCGTCGAACAGCCGCTGCGCGTCGGGCTCGGCCCATTGCTCGATCGCCGCGAACAATGGTTCGGCGCGGTGCGCATCGGTCAATTGCAAGAACACCCAGCTGCCTTCCTTGCGCCGCGCAACCAGCCCCGCATCGGCCAAAATCCGCACATGGCGCGAAACGCGCGGCTGGCTTTGGCCGAGAACCTGCGCCAATTCGCCAACCGACAATTCCATTGACCGCAGCAGCGCGACGATGCGCAGCCGGCTGGGATCGGCCAAAGCCTGAAAAAGGGCAGAAAGCGGCGACAGCGACAACATCAGTAAAGGATATAAAGATATCTTTATATGCGTCAATCGAGACGACGAATTGCAGTTTGTCTTTTTTTTGCCGCAAATGTCGATTGCGTGACAGGCGGACGTCCATTATTGCCCCGCGCTGGCCTGACCGACTGTCGGCAGGCCGAGCCTGGCGCTCCCAACCATGTTGGAAGGGTGCGCGTCATGCAAGGAATGGAACGATCATGAAGAAGGTTGCACTGACCGTTGCGGTCCTCGCGCTCGGCCTGGCCGCGTGCGAATCGAAGACTGAAAATGCCGTTGAGAACACGGCCGTGGAAAACGCTGTTGAAGCCGATGCAATGGCTGCCGACAACGCCGTCGACAATGCGCTCGACGCCGCCGGCAATGCCGTCGACAACGCCGGTGAAGCGGTTGAAAACGCTGCCGACGCGACCGACGCCGCTGTCGCCAACACGGTGAACGCGGCTCAGTAAGCCGCTCGCTTCGCAAGAAGCAAAGAAAGGGTCGTCCGCCTTGCGCGGCCGGCCCTTTTTCTTGATCGTGGCCTGATGCGCCACGCCACCCTCATTATCCTGCTGCTGATCGCGTCTTGCGCCGACCAGCGCCCCCCGGCCCCCAGCGTTGAGGAGAGCGCGCGACTCGACGAGGCCGAGGCGATGCTCGACAATCTCGACCAACCGGCGGACTAGGCCTCAGGGCTGTTCGAGGCGGATTTCGGCGTGATCAAACTGCCCGGCGGCGAGGTCGCGCGGGGTGATGAAGATGAAATAAGCCCCGCCATCGCCCCACATCCAGTGCATCGCTTCGTCCGACGCGATCTGGAACAACAGCACTTCGCCCTGCGGCCCCTCCTCGGGCTCGGACTGGAGGCCATCGTGGAAGCCGCCGATGCGGTGCGGGCGATTGTCGGTCAAAGCGCGCCAGTGTGGTTCAAGCCGGTCGCGAAGCGCCGCCGGGACAAGTGCGCTTAGCTCCGGATCGGCCTGATAGTCAGCCGCCAATTGAACCACCGCGGCCTCGATACCGGCGGCGGCGAGGTCGAACAACGAGCGTTCCTGTTCGATAATCATGACTGGGAATTCGCTGTTGCGGCTAGTCCATTCGACGATCCAGCGCGCGTGGCGCTGGCTGGCGAGGTCGTCGCGAAGCGCGGCCCAATCGGCGGGGTCGAGCTTGGTGTCGAGCGAGTGGCTGAGGATTTGCGCGCGGATCGCCTCGAGTCGTTCGGCCGCTTCACGTCGCCACACGATGTCCTTCTTGCGATCGGCCTCGACCCGCTTGGCAATCGCCGCGCCGGTCGGATAATCGACGATGAATGCGGCCAGCCGATCGAGCGCCTGCTGACGCTGTTCGGCGATCGGCTGGATGCGGTCGCGGAGTTCGACTTCGCGCTCGCGCAGCGGCTCTTCCTTGAACAGGATCGCGCCCTCGCCCTCGGTTAGCCATTCCTGTTCGCGGGCGCGAAGCTCGGGGATGATCGAGGCGACGGAGCCGGGCCGGTCGAGCGCCTCGCGCTGAGCCGGCGCAACGCCGTGCGCGGCGGGCGGTTGGGCGAGCAAGCGCAGGATCGAATCGACGACGTACAGCGCGCCGCGCCACGAAAAGGGCGGCGTGTCGCCAAGCTCGGGGCGAACATCGGCGACCGCTGTGCCGTCGTGAAGCTGGCGCGCGAAATCCTTGGGCGTGACGCTGATCCGATAGCCGTCGTCGTGGGAGTCGTTGACGCCCGCGACGAGGTCGACTGGCCAGCGCCGCCACGTGCCGGGGATCTGCTCCTCCGATGCGCACCACAGATAGTCGCCACTGGCGAGGTCGGGACTGACCACTGGGGGCAGATCCTCGGGCGGCGCTCGCTCTTGGCCAAGCTCGGCGATGTGCAGCACTCGAAAAATGCGCGGATCGTCGCCCTGACCGTCGCGCGGATTAAGGAACAGCAACAGCCAACCGGGGCGCGGGCCGAGCCCGTCCCACAGCGCGGCGGGAAAGTCGGCGCAGGCGATCTGGGCGACGAAGTTGAGCGGGACCTCGCCCTCGTCGAGCGCTTCGGGCGCGACCGCGCGCGGCCATTCGACCGCGTCGGGCATCATCGGCAATCCCCCGAGCCAGCTGCGCGGTGCTTCGTCGAAGCGCGGCGGGACTTGGCGGCGCAGGACGAGCGAGACGCTTTCCTCAATCTCGCTCGGTCCAAATGGCGTCGACGATGTCGTGCTGCCCTCGGCCGCTCCGGCAAGGACGTTGGCGCCGGCCTTCTTCTTGGTCTTGAGCTGCGCCAGGATCGAGGGTGGCCCGTCCTCGGGCGGCTCGGCTGGATCAGCGCCACTATCCTCGGCCGGGCGTTCGAGCGGGAAAGCGGCCACCGCAAGCGGCGACGGGCGAAGCTCCTCGACTGGCGCGGGAAGCGGTTCGGCGGCTTCCTCCTCATGGACGTTGTCGGGCTCGGAGGCATCGAACGGGGTCAGGCCGATCGCCACCCGGCGCCGCGGTTCGGGCGGGAGTTGGTGCGCTGGGGCGGGTTCAGGCTCGGCCAGCAGCGTTTCGGGGGCGGTCACGGCGGGACCAAGCGTGCGGCGGCGTTGCGGCTCTTCGGCGACGACCGGCGGCGCGGCAGCCGCTGGCTTGGCTGAGGTCGGCCTGCGCCGCCGCGCGACCATCACGACGACCAGCACCAACAGCAGCGCGGCCGCGCCGGCGATCATTCCCATCATCATGTTCTTCATGTCCTCAACGCCACCCGGCGAGTGCCGCAATAGCTGCCAAAAGTTGACGCCCGACTAAGCATCCGCGTCGGACATGCAAAAAGGGCCGGGGATCGCGCCCCGGCCCTTGATGCAGTGCGTCAGCGCGAAAGACTAGAAGTCCATTCCGCCCATTCCGCCCATTCCGCCGCCGGACATTCCGCCCATCGCCGGCTTGTCGTCGGGCATTTCGCTGACCGCCGCTTCGGTGGTGATCAACAGGCCGGCGACCGAAGCCGCGTCCTGAAGGGCAATGCGGACGACCTTGGTCGGGTCGACCACGCCGGCAGCGACGAGGTTCTCATAGGTGTCGGTGGCGGCGTTGTAGCCCTGCGTTTCATCGCCTTCGCGGATCAAATTGCCCGCGACCACGGCGCCGTCGACGCCCGCATTCTGGGCGATCTGGCGCAGCGGAGTCTCGATCGCCTTGCGGATGATGTCGATCCCGCGGGTCTGGTCGTCATTGGCGCCCTTGAGGCCGTCGAGCGATTTGGTCGCATAGAGCAACGCGGTGCCGCCGCCGGGAACAATGCCTTCTTCGACCGCAGCGCGGGTCGCGTGAAGCGCGTCGTCGACGCGGTCCTTGCGCTCCTTGACCTCGATCTCCGAAGCGCCGCCGACCTTGATCACGGCAACCCCGCCGGCAAGCTTGGCAAGACGCTCCTGGAGCTTCTCCTTGTCATAGTCGCTGGTGGTGTTCTCGATCTGCTGGCGGAT
>JAJAYY010000251.1 GCA_026785965.1 Sphingomonas bacterium | reverse complement strand
TTCCGCCCATCCCCCCGGCATGGTCTTATATGGAGGGGGTGATGGGAATCGAACCCCCGTCTTAAGCTTGGTAAGCTTCTGCTCTGCCATTGAGCTACACCCGCACGACCGTGTTCCGGTCTCGCCGAGCGCCGGGTGGCATAATCCACCGGTCAAGGTCAACGGTCGAACAGCAGCGCGGCGGCTTATTCGTCTTCGCCATAGTGGCGCGCGAAGGCGGCGGCGGCGCCGAACAGGCCGGGCTGGGGGTAAGTGATGAGCTTGACCGGGAGCGCCTCCATGCGCCGTTCGAAGCGGCCCTTGGCGATGAACCGGCTGGCGAAGCCCGAGCGCGGCAAATGATCCTTGAGCCGCAACCCGAGCCCGCCGGCAATGACCACCGCATGCGCGCCGTGGGCGAGCGCGAGATCGCCCGCCACCGCGCCAAAGATCAGGCAGAAACGGTCGAGCGCGGCAGTCGCTAGCGGATCGCTGCCGTCGAGCGCGGCGGCCCACAACGCCTTGTCGTCACGCACCAGCATCGGGCGCTGCTCGATCGCGGCGAGCCCGGCGTAGATGTTGACCAGCCCGCTGCCGGCGACGAGCCGTTCGACCGAGACGCGGCGGAAGCTGGTACGGAGGTGGGCGAGGATCTGATCCTCGATCGCGTCGAGCGGGGCATAATCGATATGCCCGCCCTCGGTTTCGATCGCATCATAATCGCCGGGCCGCCTCAGCAAGGCAGCGACGCCGAGCCCGGTGCCGGGGCCGATGATGGTGATCATGCCGGCCTCGGGGAGCGGCTCGTCATGTCCGCAGACATGGCTGAAGGCGCTGGCGTCGAGCCCGGCGACGGCGTGCGCGATGGCGCCAAAATCATTGACGATCAGGTGGCGGTCGACGCCGAGCGTGTTGGCGATGTCGGCCGGACGGATGACCCATGGATTGTTGGTCAGCTTGAGCAGGTCGCCGCCGACCGGCCCGGCGAAGGCGATTGCCGCCTCACGCGGCAGCGCTTCGCCGACGTGTCGGCCGAACTCGGCCCAGGCGGTGGCGAGGCTGGCGAACTCGCCGGTGCGCAAGGTCAGCGGCTCGGCGAGCGCGCTGACCCGCTGGCGCTCGATCGTTGCCAGCGCGAAGCGGGCGTGGGTGCCGCCGATATCTGCGGTAACGATGTGCTTCATGGCGCCGCTTCCCTGTCAGGCCGGTATCGCCCCGTTAGCGGCGATAATCGCGCTGTAAAGTTTGGCGCTGTCCTTCGGAGTTCGAGTCTGGCTGTCAAAATCGACGTGGACCATCCCGAAGCGCTTCGAATAGCCCAGCGACCATTCGAGATTGTCGAACAGTGACCATAGCATGTAGCCGCGCACATCGACTCCGGCGGCAATCGCGTCGCCGACCGCGGCAATATGCTGTTTGAGGTAAGCGACTCGAAGCGGATCGTGGACCCCGTCCTCGGCGGCGACGGGGGGATCGTAGAATGCCGCGCCATTTTCGGTGATGTAGAGCGGGGTGTCGCCGTAGCGCGCCTTGAACCACAACAGCAGATCGGTGAGCGCGGGGGCGTGCACTTCCCACCCGGTTTCGGTGTAGGTCTTGCCTTTCTGCATCACCATGCTCGCTTTGAGCGGCCAGCTTGCCTCGTCGTGGCGGACGACGTTGCGGGTGTAATAGTTGATGCCGATGAAATCGACCGGCTGGGCGATGTCGGTGAGGTCCTGCGCCGCCCACTCGGGCCAGGCCTCGCCGAAGATTTCCTTGAGCTCGGCAGGATATTCGCCCTTGAGCGCGGGATCGAGATATTGGCGATTCATGTAAGCGTCGGCGCGGCGGGTCGCGGCGGCATCGGCGGCGCTGTCGGAGGCGGGATATTTGGGCTCGATGTTGACCACCAGCCCGATGTCGTGGGCGCCGACCTCGCGATAGGTCTTCACCGCCGCGCCGTGGGCGCGCATCAGATTATGGCTCGCGATCGGGGCCTCGAACATATTCCGGTGGCCGGGGGCGAGCGCGCCGTGGAGATAGCCGCCGTCGGTCACCACCCACGGTTCGTTGAGCGTGACCCATTTCTTGACCCGCCCGTCGAGCTTTTCGAACAGGATCCGCGCATAATCGGCGAACCAATTAGCAATGTCGCGGTTGAGCCAGCCGCCACGGTCGTCGAGCGCCGCGGGCAGGTCCCAATGGTAAAGCGTCAGCAGCGGCTCGATGCCCTGTTCGAGCAAGCGATCGACCAGCCGCTCGTAAAAATCGAGCCCCGCAGCGTTGACCTGACCCTTGCCCTCGGGAAGCACGCGGCCCCAAGCAACGCTGAAGCGATAAGCCTGAAGCCCGAGCTGCTTCATCAGATCGACGTCGCTTGCCATGCGGTTGTAATGATCGCAGGCGACATCGCCGGTGTCGCCCTTGGTCGCCATCAGCCGCGGATCATGGCTGAAGCGCTGCCAGATGCTGGGACCCGCTCCATCGGCGAGCGGCGAACCTTCAATCTGATAAGCGGCGGTGGCCGCACCCCACAGGAAATTGGGGGGGAAATTGGTCATTTTTTGTCCTTGGTCGGTAGGCGGTTGGAGAGCAGCCACTGATACAGGGCCGGGTCGTCATACGCGGGGTCCCGGCTGTTACGGCCAACTTCGGCATCGCCGCGTCCGGCGGCGGGGGCAGTCAGCGCGATCATTGCCCGACCTCGATACGGATCGGGCGGCCAGTGGCCGGAATGTGGAGCGCGGCGCGGCGCCATGCGGCGGGCTTGCCGTCGATCCGCGCCGCTGGCGGTGTGCCGGCAAACGGCCAAGCGAGGACGAAGCCGCCGGGGGGTCGGGCGCTTCCGCCGATCGTCGCGACGAGCTGGCGCGGATCGCCGCGCATCGCGAAATCGAGACTGCCGTATGGCGTGGCAAGGCCCGAAATCGCCGACCCGTCGCCGCTCATCCACGCCGCCGACAGTCCGCCGCCGAGCACCAGAGCGCGATCGTCGCGGCGGTCCCACGCGAACAGGGCGAGCCCTGAACGCCCCACGGCCGACGCGACCCAGGCGTGGGGCATATCACCGATGAAGCGGATTTCGCGGACCTCGCGCCCGACCACTTCGGCCCACTGGTTCCACCCGGCTGGGCGGCGATCGTTCATGAAGAAATCGATCAACGGGTCGATGCGATCGCGCCAGCCGAGCCGAACGAAGCTGCCGATGACGCGCGTTTCGTAGGGCGTGTAATCCTTCCATTCGCGCGTGCCCGCCGCACGGGTCTGGAATTCGCGCCAATAGCGTTCGAAGGTGGCGTCGAGCATCGTGCGGTCGAGCCGCGCCTGCTGGTTGCCCGGGTCGAGCGCGACCGTGGTCGAGGTCGCGTCAAAGTCGCCCAGGCTGGTCGCGCCGGGAATGAAGTCGATCTTCCAATGCTCGCGCGCGGCGCGGATCGCGGTGTGGAGGTCGCCCGCGAACTGATCACGCGAGGCGGCGATCGCGGCAGCTTCGGGCGCGCTCAGCACCCGCGCCAGCTCGGCCGCATCGTCATAGCCGCGCAACGCCCAGAAATCGTCCCACAGGCTGTATTGCGGCTTGGCCGAATAGCCTTCGTGGCTGATCGACGGCGGCATCAGGCCGTAGAGCATGCGCTTGCCCGGCGCGCGATTGGCGGGGGTGCGTTCGGTCAGGCGCAAGGCGTCCATGTAGCGCACCGCGCCGAGCACCGAGGGCCAGGCGCGGGCAAGCGCCGCGCGGTCGCCGGTGAAGCGGTAAAGCTGTGACACGGTGAAGATATATTCGCCCTGGCTGTCATTTTCGGGGACCGGATCGGCGCCGCGAAAATCGACGCAACACGGCACCTTGCCGCTGTCGAACAGATGCGCGGCGTAATAATCGGCGAACCCGCGCGCGACATCGGCGCGACCCATTCGCAGCAAGGCTTCGGACATCATCGCACCGTCGCGCACCCAGGCGCGGTCGTAGCTGCGCGTGCCGGGCTTGAGCATCGGCCCGTCGCGGCTGGTGAGGATATGGCTGAACGCCGTCGCGAGCGTGTCGGCGAACGCCTGCTTGGCGGGCGGAACCCTGATTGCGACCCGGCCAAGCACCGCGCGCCAATGCTCGCGGGTATCGCGGTAGGCGGTGTCCCAATCGGGCACGGCGCTCCCGCCGGCGGTGAGCACGACGCGCTGGCTTTGGCCGGGAGCAAGCGCGAGGCGGAAGATCAGGTCGGCCGAGGCCATGTCGGTGGCGGGATATGTTGCGAGAATAACGTCATCGGAGTCGCGGTCGGCGATCAGCGTGCGGACGATCGCGGGATCGCCCTCGGTCTGCGGCTGGGTGATGCGCAGCGCGCGGCGGTCGCGGACAATCTGCGCGATCGGGCTGTGACCGCCTTGCTGAGAGAGGAATTGGGCGGGCGGGTTGACCTGCCACGGGCGCACCCCGAGGCGCAGGTCGAGCGTGCGCTTCGCCTTGCCGGTGTTGGTCAGCACATAGCCGCCCATTACCGCGCGCCCGGCGCTGTCGGCGAGCAAGGTCGTGTCGAGAGTAAAGCCGGGCGCGGCCCAATGGACCGAAGGGATCGGATATTTGCCGTCGTCGAGCGACTGGCGCTGGGTGACGTTGGCCCAGTCGAAGCGCTTGCCGCCGTCGATCACCGCGGGCTCGATCGAATAGCCC
>JAJAYY010000250.1 GCA_026785965.1 Sphingomonas bacterium | reverse complement strand
TGGCTGGCGATCGCCTTCCTCATCGGGCGCTGGGTCAAGACGCTGATCGAAACCGTCCTGCCGAGCCTGGGGTTCGACAATAGCGTCCGTGCGCTCGGCATCATGCCCTCGGCGGCGAACCCGTCGCGAGTGGTCGGCGCGATCGCATTCACCGCAATCTTGCTCGGCGCGGCGATCGAGGCGGCACGGCAATTGGGCGGCGACAGCGTTGCCGCATTGCTGTTCCAGATCACCGAGCTTGGCGGCAAGGTAATCTTCGGCACGGTGATCATCGTCGTCGGGCTGTTCCTGGCGCGGATCCTGGCCGGGCTGGTCGGAAGCTCGACCGGCGAGGCGGGCTATGCCCAGACGATCGTCAAATATGCCATCGTCGCATTGTTCACCGCGATCGGGCTGACCTTCATGGGCCTCGCCGACCAGATCGTGATGATGGCGTTCGGTTTGATCCTCGGCGCCGCCGCGGTGGCGACCGCGATCGCCTTCGGTCTTGGCGGGCGCGATTTCGCGGCGCGGTTGCTCGAGCAGTGGCATCTCGACCAGATGCCCCCTCCCCCGCCGCCGCCGCCGCGGCTCAAGCAGGCCAACCCCGGCGACGACCGCCAACCGCCGTTGGTGTGACGCGGCGCCGCTTCGCCGCGACCGTCGCGATCGATTGGTCGGGGGCTAAAGGCAAGCGGCATAAGGGGATCGCGATTGCCGAGGCGCGGAGCGATCAAGCGCCGCGTCTCGTGCGACCGGGCCATGTCTGGTCACGCAGCGAAGTGCTCGAATGGCTGATCGAGCGCGCGGCCGCCGAACCGACGCTGTTCGGGTTCGACTTCAGCTTCGCCCCGCCGTTCGTCGAGCGCGGCGCTTATCTTCCGGGCGAGGCGGGCGTGCCCAATGAGGCGCGCGCTTTCTGGGCCTATGTCGATCACCACGCGCGCGACGAGGATTTCGGCGCCGCCTCGTTCCTTGAGCAGCTCCACCGCAAGCATTTCTACTTCGGGATCGCCGATGGGGTGAAGGCCGATTTCGTCCATTTCCGCACCTGCGACCGCGCGCTCAACGCGCAAGGCGGGCGCAAGACCGCGAGCGCCTACGACGCGATCGGCGCCGCCCAAGTCGCCAAGGCGAGCTTTTCAGGAATGCGGCTGCTCCACCAAATCGATGGCCAGGTCGCGATCTGGCCGTTCGATCCGCTCCCCGCGACTGGCAGCGCGGTGGTCGAGATTTATACCCGCATCTACATCCGCAACGCCGGCCTGCCGGGCAAGAAGATCCGCACTGGCGACGAGCTCGATTTCGCGCTCGCCGCGCTCGGCTCGCCGCCCGCCCGGCTCGACCACGTCCCGACCGATCACCAGAGCGACGCGCTGATCACCGCCGCCGGGATGCGCGCTCATCTCACCCACCGCCTCGCCTTCACGCCACCGGGGCTCACTGCCAAAATTGCGCGCACCGAGGGCTGGACGTTCGGTATCACCTGACGATAAAGCGCGCGGCGTGCCGGTTTAGCTCAGTTGGTAGAGCAGCGGTTTTGTAAACCGAAGGTCGCGGGTTCGACTCCTGCAACCGGCACCACTTCTGCTTGGCCCGACAAGGAGAATCGGTGTCGTAGTGGAGTGGCAACGGAACAGCCCCCTTCGCGCACGGTTACCTAGGCCAGGAGACAGCCATGAAACAGCGCCAGCTCGGCAGCAGCGACCTCAACGTATCGGAAATTTCGCTTGGATCGTGGCTGACTTATGGAGTCGGGGTCGAAGCCCAAGCAGCGCGGCATTGCCTCGACACCGCGTTCGACGAGGGCATCAACTTCATCGACACCGCGAACGTCTACGGCAATGGCGCGGCCGAGAATTTCCTTGGCGACGCGCTCAAGGATCGCCCCCGCGACAGCTATGTCCTGGCGACCAAATTGTTCTTCCCGATGGACGCCGAGAATCGCGGCCTGTCGCGCGGCCAGGTAGAAATACAGCTCGATGCGTCGCTGAAGCGGCTCAACACCGATTATGTCGATCTTTACCAATGCCATCGCTACGACGAGGAAACCCCGCTTGAGGAAACGATGACGGCGCTGACCGCGGCGGTGCGCAGCGGCAAGACGCGCTACATCGGTTTTTCCGAATGGACCGCGCCGCAGATCCAGGCCGCGCTCGACCTTGCCGGGACCGAGAAGTTTGTCTCGAGCCAGCCGCAGTACAGCCTGTTGTGGCGCGAGCCCGAAGCGGAGGTGATCCCGGTCTCGGCTGCCAATGGCATTTCGCAGATTGTCTGGTCGCCGCTTGCGCAGGGCGTTCTGACCGGCAAATATATGCCCGACGCTCCGCCGCCGACCGGAACCCGGGCCTCCAGCGATGAGATGGGCGGCTATATTGGCGGGCTGATGAAACGTCCGGTGCTTGAAGCGGTCCAGCAGCTCAAGCCGATCGCCGCCGAGGCGGGGCTGACGCTGACCCAGTTTGCGCTCGCCTGGATCCTGCGCATGCCCAATGTCGCGTCGGCGATCATCGGCGCCACGCGCCCCGAACAAGTGCGCGAGAATGCCGCGGCGTCAGGCGCAAAGGTAGATTCGGCGCTGTTCACCAAGGCCGAAGCAATTCTCGCCGGAGCGCGGGGTTAGTCGCTACAGTCGTTCGACGATCGTCACGTTGGCGATCCCGCCACCTTCGCACATCGTCTGCAGCCCGAACCGCCCGCCCTTGGCGCGCAGCGCATGGACCAGCGTCGCCATCAGCTTGGTCCCGCTTGCGCCAAGCGGGTGACCAAGCGCGATCGCGCCGCCATTGACGTTGAGCCGGTCGGGATTGCCGCCGCACAACTGGAGCCAGGCCAGTGGCACCGGCGCGAACGCTTCATTGACTTCGTACAGCGCGATCTCGTCGAGGTTGCGCCCCGAGCGATCGAGCGCACGCCGGGTCGCGGCGATCGGCTCGTCGAGCATGATCACCGGGTCGCCGGCGGTGACGGTAAGCTGATCGATCCGCGCCAGCGGGGTCAGGCCGTGCTCGCGCAGCGCGGCTTCGGACACCACCAGCACGCCCGAGGCGCCGTCGCAAATCTGGCTGGCGTTGCCCGCGGTGATCCGCCCGTTCGGCGCGATCGTCTTCAATCCGGCGAGGCCTTCGAGCGTGGCATCGGCGCGGATCCCCTCGTCACGGGTGTGAAGCCCGCCTGCGACCTTGAGCGGAACGATTTCGCGCGCGAATGCCCCCGCCTCAGTTGCAGCGGCGGCCTTGCGATGGCTGGCGAGCGCGAATTCGTCGAGCTGGTCGCGGGTGAAGCCATATTTGTCGACCATCATCTCGGCCCCGGTAAACTGGCTGAATTCGGTCACGCCGTAGCGATCCTTGATCGCCTGGCTCCACGGCCCGATCCCGATCCCGGCCTGCATCGCGAGGATCGTGGGTAAGCCCATTGGCACGCGGGTCATGCTTTCGACCCCCGCCGCGATGACGATATCCTGCGTCCCCGACATCACCGCCTGGGCGGCGAAATGGAGCGCCTGCTGCGAGCTGCCGCACTGGCGGTCGATCGTCACTGCCGGGACGCTGTCGGGCAATGACGATGCAAGCACCATGTTGCGCCCGATATGGAAGCTCTGCTCACCCGCCTGGCTGACGCAGCCGACGATTACATCCTCGATCGCCGCGGGATCGACCCCGCTCCCCGCGACCAAAGCGTCGAGCACCGCCGCGCCCAGATCGGCCGGATGCCAGTCCTTGAGCGCCCCGCCGCGCCGCCCGCCAGCGGTCCGCAATGCCTCGACAATATACGCTTGTGCCATGTCCGCTCCTCGGGTTGAGCGCCAGCTAAGCAGCTTTTTCGCCGCCGACGAAAATAATTTCGCAAACGTCGGAACCGCGGGCGCGCTGCACCGTTATGTTATCGTGGTTCAAATCTTCGGATGCGAATCATGGAACCCCGGCAACTTCGGTTGCCGGGGTTTACGCGTTTCTAGGGCTGCGCAGATGCGCGGCTAGACCGCGGCAGCGCTTGCCTGCGCGCAATCCTCACCGCTGCCCCGTTCGACCTGAATCGTCGCATGCTCGATCCGGAAGCGGTCGTGTAGCATTGTGCTCGCGGCATATAGGAAGGCGTCGCCGGGGCACCCCGCGGGCATGATCAGATGGCAAGTCAGCGCGACCTCGGTCGTGCTCAGCGACCAGATGTGCAGATCGTGGATCCTGGTCACGCCGGGCAGCGCCTCGAGCGCGGCGACGACCTCGGCCGGGGGGATATGCTCGGGCACGCGGTCGAGCGACATGCCGATCGCAGTCTTGAGCGTGCCCCACGTGCCAATCACGATGATCACGACGATGACCAGGCTGGTCGCGGGGTCGAGCCACAGCCAGCCGGTGCGCCCGATCATGAAGCCCGCCACGACCACCCCCGCCGAGACCGCCGCATCGGCCGCCATGTGGAGGAACGCGCCGCGGATATTGATGTCGGCCTTGCCACCGCGCGCGAACAGCAGAGCGGTGATGCCGTTGACGACGATGCCGACCGCCGCGACCGCCATCACCGTGCCGGCGGCGACGGGGCGCGGATCGCCGAGCCGCTGGACCGCCTCGAACGCGATCGCGCCGACCGCGACGAGCAGGAATACCGCGTTGAACAGCGCCGACAGGATCGACGAGCGGCGCAGACCATAAGTGAAATTCGCGCTCGGTTGGCGCCGCGCGAGGATCATCGCTCCCCACGCCACCAGCAGGCCGAGGACATCGGACAGATTATGCCCGGCGTCGGCGAGCAAGGCGACCGAGTTGGACAAAATCCCATAGGTCGCCTCAATCGCGACAAAGCCGAGGTTGAGCACGATCCCGATCAGGAAGGCGCGGCCGTAATTGGCCGGCGCATGGTCGTGCCCGCCATTCCCGCCATGGCCGGCGGGTCGATCGTGATGGTGGGCGCCCGAAGCATCAATCGACATCAATCTCTCGCGCTGCGATGGTTGAGCCCTTCATAGCGCGACGACACCACAAGGAAATGGCAGCCCGGCCGACGCCGAGGGCCTATTTCCGACCAACGTCGTGCGGTAAGCGACGAACGGAGCCATTCACGTTTGCGATGTTGTATCATCCCATATAGACGACGTGCATGAAAACTCGCTCAGCCTTAAATCGATCGATAGCGCCGTTGGCGCTTGCCCTGACCAGCTTCGCCGCGCCGGCCGCCGCGCAAGTCAGCATTGCCGCGCCGGAGACCGCCGTCGTGGTCGTCACCGGCACCCGGCCCCGCGCCGACGATGTGCTGGGCGACGTAGCGGTGCTCGGCGGGCAAGACCTCGCCGCGCAGCTTCGCTCGACGCTCGGCGAAACCCTTTCCAGCCAGCCTGGTATCTCGACCTCGGGGTCGGGCCCGAATGTCGCTCGCCCGGTGCTGCGCGGCCTGTCGGGCGACCGCATCCGCATCCTCACCGACGGCATCGGCAGTCTCGACGTGTCATCCTCGTCGAGCGATCACGCGGTCGCGATCAACCCGCTAACCGCCGAATCGATCGAAATCCTCCACGGTCCCG